>NZ_JADNDC010000009.1:0-119990 GCF_015551645.1 Ruminococcus sp. D54t1_190329_F1 | reverse complement strand
CTCAAGATGAGATGTCCCATTCGAAAGAAGTAAACCCCCTTGAAGACGACGAGGTAGATAGGGCAGGGGTGGAAGTGCAGTAATGCACGGAGCTGACTGTTACTAATAGGGTGAGGGCTTGACCAAGAAATGAGAAAGGCGGTTGCAAAGTGGCTGCCAGACTCACGCAGAGGTAAAATGATTCCATTAGGATGTAACATGTATGTAGTTTTGAAGGTACAGAACGGAAACGGTAGCCGGTTGGTTATCGTTTTTTTTGTGTGTAGGTTCCTATTGCAAAATTTTCTCCTTTGTTTACATTTACCTATTGCATTATTTGAAAATATGTAGTAACTTAGTATCTACCACGCTGTAATCACAGAACAAATATTCTGTTTTACAGTTTGGAAATGAAGGGGGAAATCGATAAATGGAAAACACAGTAACTAAGCCTGGATTCCGGAAGAAATTTCTGGGAGATAAGGCCTTTTACAAAATGGTACTTGCAATTGCAATACCCATTATGATACAGAATGGTATCACTAATTTTGTCAGTCTTCTGGACAATATTATGATCGGAAGGATTGGCACAGAGCAGATGTCAGGGGCAGCCATTGTAAATCAGCTTCTTTTTGTATATAATCTTTGTCTGTTTGGAGGCGTGTCCGGTGCTGGAATTTTTACAGCTCAGTACGCAGGCCAGAAGGATCATGAAGGTGTGCGCCAGACATTTCGCTACAAATTATGGCTGGTAATTGCGCTCACAATTATAACAATATTGATTTTAATGTGCTCAGGAGAAAACCTGATCGGCATGTATCTGAAAGGCGAAGGAAGTGCAGCTGCGCTGGAGGCTACGAGCAGATATGGAATGCAGTATTTGTGGATCATGTTTATTGGATTGCCGCCATTTATGATCAGTCAGGCATACTCCAGTACCCTTCGCGAATGCGGAGAGACTGTTCAGCCTATGAAGGCGGGAGTTACTGCAGTACTTGTGAATCTTGTATTCAACTATCTTCTTATTTATGGTAAATTTGGCTTTCCAGAGCTGGGAGTACAAGGAGCCGCTATTGCGACTGTTCTTTCCCGCTATGTGGAGGCTGCAATTATAATTATATGGTCACATACCCACACAGAGAAAATGCCTTTTGCCAAAGGTCTTTACAGTACTCTGAAGGTACCAGCTAATTTAACAAAGAAGATTTTGATCAAAGGAACTCCGTTGCTGCTTAATGAGACTCTCTGGGCAGCCGGAATGGCAATTCTTACCCAGTGCTATTCTATTCGGGGATTAAACGTAGTAGCTGCACAGAATATTGCAAATACCATTAATAATGTTTTTAATGTCGTATTCATCGCTTTGGGAGACTCTGTTGCCATTGTAGTGGGACAGCTATTAGGCGCGGGAAATATGAAGAAGGCCAGAGATACAGATAATAAGATGATTGCATTTTCTGTTATGTGCTGCACTGGAGTGGCATTAGTCATGCTGACTGTCGCACCATTTTTCCCAAAGCTGTATAACACCAATCTGGATGCGCAGGAACTGGCGAAATACTTTATTATGATCATGGCAATTTTTATGCCGCAGAACGCATTCCTGCATGCTTCATATTTTACCTTGCGTTCCGGTGGAAAAACGATCATTACATTTTTATTTGACAGTGTATTTGTGTGGTGTGTTAGTGTACCAATTGCGTATTGCCTCAGTCGCTTCACAGGTTTACACGTGTTGGCTGTTTTTGCCATGGTACAGGTGGGAGATATTTTGAAGTGTATTGTGGGGTTTGTGCTGGTTAAGAAAGGTGTATGGATGCAGAATATTGTTTCCGGAAAATAGGCGTGGAATGCTTGATAATTATTTTTCAAATAGAGTTTTTTGTTAACCGAATGACTTATCAGGAGCGTGTTTGAAAAAGGCTTTTTCAAATGCGTTCTAAGAAAAAATGCTTTTAATTTATTCAAACAGCAGTTCAGAAGCTGCGTAAATAAATTAAAAGCATTTTTATTATCCATGGGTATTTTAAAGAGAAAGCAGTTCCCCTGTCCGTGTCACATTATATCCGGTCTGTCCCTGAAGAATCGTTCGGAAATCTTCAGACCGTACAATTTCAAGAAGAGCAGAGAATCCAGGCTGGGAAAGGGCTTCCGTTTCCATGACCAGATACATAGGAAGTGTCTGAAGCGGAATAAAATCCAGAAGTCCGGACTGGTGTGCTGCGTATTCTTCTCCAAGAGCTGAATCTGCCTTGTGCGTAGCAATAGCTGCGGCAGTGGAAATATCAGATACCAGTTCAGTATGGTAACCAGATATGCTGGCTGGCGAAATTTTTTCTGAGAAAAGAAACTGGTCCAGGTAAATCCGTGGTGTACTTCCTTTTTCTCGATTGGCAATCTTTATGTCTTTACAGGCGAAATCCATCAGACTTGAAAGCTTCAAAGGGTTTCCAGAAGGAACATAAAGCCCTATGGAATACTCATAAAGGCATAAAAGAGAAAGCTGTACACCTGGGACAAGGCTGCGGATATGTTCCAGATCCAGACTTGCACATGCTATGTGAGCCTTTTTGAAATAAAGAGAATACAGGCTGTTGTAGCTGTTCATAAAGGATTGAAGGACTGGAATCCCCTGAGGGTGAATGGACATCTGGCTGATCAGAAGTTCGAGAGCCGGGGAAAACTGTCCGCAAAGGATCAGTCCGCTGGAGTGGAGAAGATAATCCCTCTTCAAAAGGGAACTTTCTGGAGGAAGTTCCGGAATCTGCAGATTTCCGTTAAGGGTACTGGCAGAAGAAACCGCGTTCTGATCTGGCATGTTATTGCCGGAACCGGAACGCTCCAGGTATTGTTTCAGCTGCTGCTCGCTGATGCGAAGCTGTTTTCCTACTTTAGAAGAATATAATTCTCCACGTTTGATCAATTCATAAACCGTGGTCTTCTTAATTTGAAGCTTGTCTGCAATTTCCTGAGCAGTATAAAGTTTATTCATCAATTCCCACCATAACGTTGGTTGCCTTAATGACTGCGTAAGCGTCAGAGCCAACTTCAAGTCCAAGTTCTTCTACAGCTGCACAGGAAATAGTAGCTGTGATAATGTTGCCGCCTCCGATATCAATTGTGACGATGGAGTTAACGGCTCCCTTATTGATATTGATAACTTTTCCTTTTAACTGATTGCGTGCACTTAATTTCATATTTAAATCCTCTTTTCATTATTTATTACAAAATTCCTGAACGACAGCCGTGTATTCATTATGTCTATATGCTGAATGGAAGGTTATCAGACAGACCGGAACATATGAGCAGGTAGGTGGTTTGCCAGGAGTATGACCGCGTTCCGTAGCTGAGAAGTAGCTAAATTTTGTATTTATCATTGGTAGTATTTAAATATCATAGCATGTTGGAAAGAAAATAACAAGGAGTGTTTCGTTGGAGAAAAAATGAAAAATAAAAAAATTTGTGTGAACTAATAAAAATTGTACAAACAATGCAGGTTCAAATTGACATGTCAAATAAAGTTAAGTATAATGAATAAAACTAAACAAAACGCAACAAAACATAACAAAAATGGAGGGCGTGAAATGAAAAAAAGAGTTTTTGCAGCACTTATGGCTGGTGTTATGGGAACTATGATGTTTGGAACTACTTTCGTATCTGCTGAAGCAGAGACTCCGGAACTGAAAGGTGAGGTTTATGCATTTATTGCAGCCAGCCTGAATAATGCTATGGAAGAAATTCAGAAGAATTTTAATGAGACTTATCCGGATGTTGAGATTCTTTATAATGCGGACAGTTCAGGAACTTTGCAGACTCAGATTGAGGAAGGCGCCCGCTGCGATATTTTCTTCTCAGCAGCTACGAAACAGATGGATGCATTGGTTGACGAGGGACTTGCTGACAAGGATTCTGTAGTGGATCTTCTCGAGAATAAAGTTGTTCTCATTAAACCAAAGGATGGGGAAACCAAGGTAACCGGATTTGAGAACATCACAGATGCTGCAAACCTTGCCCTTGCCGGAGAGGACGTTCCGGTTGGACAGTATTCCCGCGAGATTTTTGATAATCTCGGAATTACAGATGAAGTAAACAAGATGGAGATCAACGAAGGTAAGAACGTTACCGATGTACTTGCATCTGTAAGTGAGGGCAGCAATGAAGTTGGTATCGTATATGCTACGGATGCGGCTTCTGTGGCAGATTCTGTTGATATTATTGCAGAGGCACCGGAGGGAAGCCTTAAAACACCTGTACTTTACCCTGTTGGAATGGTAGAAGATAAAGAAGCAAGTGATGATGATAAAGCAGCAGCAGAAGCATTTCTTGAGTACATTCAGTCTGATGAGGCTCTTGAAGTATTTGAGAAATATGGATTTGCAGCTTATGTAAATGATGAGAAAACGGATGACACGGCAGCTGCTGAAAAGACAGCAGAGCCGACAAAAGAAGCATCTGAAGATACTGCAGAATAAAGGATAATAATATGGGAGAATTTCTCAGTGAAATAAACTGGAGTCCTTTATGGATTTCTTTGAAAACCGGTGTGGCAGCAACTATATTTGCTTTTTTTCTGGGAGTATTCTGTGCAAGGAAGATCATGAAACTGAAACCGGGAGCCCGGGCAGTGCTGGATGGGATTCTGACAATGCCTCTTGTTCTGCCGCCTACAGTAGCTGGATTCTGCCTGCTTTTGCTTTTTAGTCTGAAAAGACCTTTCGGAAGCTTTCTGCTGGACAATTTTGACATTAAAGTAGTTCAGACATGGACCGGATGTGTGATCGCAGCTTCTGTGATCGCATTTCCACTGATGTATCGAAATGCCAGGGCGGCTTTTGAGCAGGTGGATGTGAATCTGATCTATGCAGGAAGAACTCTGGGAATGAGTGAAGGCCGGATATTCTGGAAGGTAATTATGCCTGCAGCAGGACCTGGAATTGCTTCCGGTACTGTACTGGCTTTTGCCCGTGCCATTGGGGAATATGGAGCAACCTCCATGCTTGCCGGCAATATCCTTGGAAAGACAAGAACGGTTTCTGTTGCAATTGCATCAGAGACTGCAGCTGGAAATTATGATATGGCAGGTTTCTGGGTCATAGTGATCATATTGATCTCATTTCTGGTGGTTGCGGCAATTAATATTGTTTCCGGCAGAGGAATGCAGACCAGAAGGTGGATATAATGGCGATTGAACTTGATATTCAGAAAAATTTTAAAGGTTTTTCCCTGGATGTAAAGCTGAAGGGGCAGGCTGGAACTATAGGGATCCTGGGAGCTTCCGGAAGCGGAAAGAGCATGACTCTTCGCAGTATTGCCGGAATTGAGACTCCGGATTCCGGAAGGATCATTATTAACGGGAAGACTGTTTTTGATTCTGAGGCAAAAATTAATTTAAAGCCTCAGGAGAGAAGAGTTGGATACCTGTTTCAGAACTATGCCCTTTTCCCAACTATGACCGTAGAAAAGAATATTGCCTGCGGGTATCGAGGGGGAAAAAGTGAGCTTTCACAGAAGGTTGCAGATTACATAAAGAGGTATCATCTGGAGGGATTGGAGAAGCATTTTCCGTCGCAGCTTTCTGGCGGTCAGCAGCAGCGGGTGGCTCTTGCGCGTATGATGATCGGAGAGCCGGAGGTGATTCTTCTGGATGAACCTTTTTCTGCGCTGGATGGGTATCTGAAGGACATTTTGCAGCGTGATATGCAGAATTTTTTGAAAGATTACAAAGGCGATATGATCATGGTAACTCACAGCAGGGATGAGGCATATAAGTTCTGTAGTCAGCTGACCCTGTTGAATAATGGAAAAGATATTCTTACTGGTGAGACCAGGGATATTTTCGAAAATCCTCAGTATCTGGAGGCTGCAAGGCTGACTGGATGTAAAAATTTTTCTGCGGTGCAGAAGATGGGCAGCCATGAAGTTTATGCATTGGATTGGGAGCTTATGCTTCGTTCAGAACAGGAAGTGACAGAGGATATTACCCATGTTGGAATCCGGGGACATTGGATGAGGCCGGCAGATGAGGCTGGTGAGAATACCATGGAAGTGCAGGTTGAGGAGTATATTGAAAATACTTTTGAGCATCAATATCTGTTTCGTAATAAAGGGGCTGCAGAAAGCGGCACTTTGTGGTGGATGTGCCAGAAAAAGAATTTCCAGGAAACTGCAAAGGACAATATCCCAAAGTATCTGTATTTTCCACCAGAGCATGTGATGTTGCTGAAGAAATAAAATAAGGTGGTTCTGAATGAATAATAAAGGAATATGAGACAGCATGGAATGGTGTGCGGTTTCATATTCCTTATTTTGTATTGCGAAGTCTGTAGAAGACGGGTAGTAGAAGAAAGTCTTTATTTCAGATATGCTTTAGAACCTTTTTTAAACAAGCTCTGATGCTGCGATAAAAAAACGCCGGAAACCTTGAATTACAAGATTTCTGACGCTTAAGAGCAGGGGATGAGAGAATCGAACTCCCACCAAAGGTTTTGGAGACCCCTATCATACCATTTGACCAATCCCCTATGTTTTGCTTCTGTTGCAATTATACATACAAAAGGAACAGTTGTCAAGGCAAAATTAATAAAATTTGCACGAAATCAACTATAAAACGGAGATGGAGGGATTTGAACCCTCGCACCGGTTGCCCGGCCTACCGCATTTCGAGTGCGGACCCTTCAGCCACTTGGGTACATCTCCATGACATTCTCCATTATATCGGGGGATTGGATAAAGGTCAATCTTTTTTTTATTGACGTAAAAAGAATAGTGTAATAATATGAAAGGAAAGCAAAATACGAGGAGACCAGTTATGAGTGACAAAAAGACATCCATAGAGAATGCAGTAGAGCGTCTGACTGCCAATTACCGTAGAGAAGAGTTGTTTCTGACAAAGAGCGGAAGACATCTGCCAGTCCGTGCAGCAATTATTGATATTGTGAAAGAAATGAGATCAGTTATTTTTCCGGGATATTTCGATATTGATTCGGGAGCAGCTGTTTTTCCGGAACATTATACCGGATATCTGCTCAATGACCTGTTTGACCGTATGCAGGCGCAGATTGAGACGGCTTTTCTGTATGTTGGTGATGATATGACCAGTGCATGCGGCAAGGCAGCACAGGTAACCTCCAGATTTTTTGAGCAGCTTCCGGAAGTGCAGGAGATGCTGCTGAAAGATGTGCAGGCTGGTTTTGACGGTGATCCGGCTGCGAAGAGTAAAGAGGAGATTATTTTCTCCTATCCGGGATTTCTGGCAATTTATGTGTATCGTCTGGCACACATCCTTTATCTGGAGGAGGTTCCGTTTATCCCAAGGATTATGACAGAGTATGCTCATGACCATACAGGAATCGATATCAACCCAGGTGCTACGATTGGGGAATATTTCTTTATTGACCATGGTACTGGCGTAGTAATCGGTGAAACGACTACTATTGGAAATAATGTGAAGCTGTATCAGGGGGTTACCCTTGGCGCTCTTTCTACAAGAAAAGGACAGCAGCTTTCTGGTGTGAAGCGTCATCCTACTATTGAAGATAATGTGACCATTTATTCCAATTCTTCTGTACTTGGTGGAGAAACTGTGATCGGGGAGAATACGATCATCGGCGGAAACACATTTATTACAGAATCAATTCCTGCAAACTCCAAGGTAAGTGCAAAGAGTCCGGAGCTGGTGATCAAGAAACCGCGTACACATGTGGAAGCTTCCAATGTCTGGGATTGGGAAAATTAAGGGAATAAAGTGAAAATGGCAGTTAATGGAGCTGGCACGGTGGTGTTTTAGGAAATATCATTTCTGGAAAAACAGAAAACCGCAGTGTGAAGCTGGTAACATGCATCGCTGTGAATGTGATAAACTGTGTAACTGCTGACTGCTCCAGAGCATGTTTGAAAAATCATTCTCGCAATCTGCACGCCTCACTTTGTGATATATTTCGTCCGAATTCGGTCTACGTAGCTCGCTACGGCGCCCACATCCGAACAAAATCGCCCGCAAATTGTGGCGCACATCTTGCAGAAAGCCTTTTTCAAACACGCTCTGGAAAACTTTCATGAAAAATATTTCTATCATATTTTAAAAATATAAATGCTCTAACAGACAAGCAATATTGCATTAATCTTAGAAACAAAAGAAAAAATTAAAAAATTTCAAAAAAGTTGTTGACAAATATTCCAACATCAGATATACTAATCTTCGTTGTGACGGACAAGCACAAATGTGCGGGTGTAGTTCAATGGTAGAACACCAGCCTTCCAAGCTGGATACGTGGGTTCGATTCCCATCACCCGCTTATGCGATAGTGGCGTAGTTGGTAACGCGCGACCTTGCCAAGGTCGAGACCGCGGGTTCGAGCCCCGTCTATCGCTCTTCTGACAAATGTCAGGTAAACACATCTGAATATGATGTGCGGGTGTAGTTCAATGGTAGAACACCAGCCTTCCAAGCTGGATACGTGGGTTCGATTCCCATCACCCGCTTGTGCGATAGTGGCGTAGTTGGTAACGCGCGACCTTGCCAAGGTCGAGACCGCGGGTTCGAGCCCCGTCTATCGCTCTTTAAAAGCCAGGAATTAAGTTTCCTGGCTTTTTTTAACTTATGACGCATTATTTTCATTGGAGCAGAGCGTTCCATAGAAACTGAGCAGATACAGACCCGAAAGTCCGACCAGTGCGTAAATGATTCTGGAGATCCAGCTCATACTTCCAAAAAGGAAAGCTACCAGATTAAAGTTGAAGAACCCGATCAGTCCCCAGTTGACGGCACCGATTATCGTAAGAGTCAGACAGAAACAATTTAAAAATTTATTTTCCATAAGTCACCATCCTTTCGTAACTATAGTGTCTCTTTTTATCATGGGAATTATACGAAAAAGCCTGGATAAAATATGGTAAAAAATAGATTTTTAGCTGCAAAAAACAGGGAGCTGTCTGAAACTGTAAAGAGAGGCATAAAAAATACGCGAAAGCCTTAAACGGAACTTTCGCGTATAAAAGATTTCATTGTGCTTTCCATATGGTGATGTGCTGGTTGCTTCTTTTACTGGAGATTTAATGTCTGTGCTGCTGTAATTCCAGTATCCAGACCAAATGCGTCTGAAGCATGCAAGGTAACCTGGCTCATATCATTAAGGGAAAAAGCCTGACATACATTTACCGTTTCTCCAGGCTGGATTTCTTTCATAAATGCATCAACAGCCTCATCACTGTTTGCCGGAATAGCTGCTTCAAGAGCCGCATCATTCTGATAAGCGGTAAGATTTACATCTACCATAGCACTGGAAGAACTTTCTCCGTTATTTGTGTAGTCGTAGTAGACGAGAAGACAGGGCTCACCGCCAAAGTCTGTGGAAACTACATTTCTGGTATAGTGGATAGAGAAACGCTGGTTGGAAAGATCAATGGTTCCAGCGGATGTGGCCGGCGTCTGGTCTGCAGAATCAGCTGGACCATCGGTTCCCTCCGCTGTGGAATCGGAAGCCGCCAGTGTCTGGCTGATCTCATCTTCTACACTTTTGAAATTAGCGGACATGATCTTTACCGTTTCCTCATCAAGAGCCGTAACCTTCCATTGGCCGTTTACTTTGATCATAGGATAAACAATGTCTGTTTCACTGAATTTGTCTTCCAGGCTGGAGGCTTTTTCTATTAAAATAGCAGCAAGCTTGTCCTGGGTTTCCTGTTCTGTAAGATTTTCTCCGGAAAAGGCGCTGGAAACGATCTGACGAAGGAATTCGGTTACAGTTTCACGGTAGATGTCAGATCCGTCTACATAGCGGATCCGCGCAGTGACTTCTGCAGTGCCGTCTTGAAAACTGAAACGTGTCTTTGTGATCTTCCAGGTCATTTTGGCGTTGATGGATTTGAAGAAGCTTTCGTAGGTGGCGTTTCGCACATCTGCATTGTCAAGAGCGGAAAGATCGGCGCTCTGGAGCATACTTTCCATTGTGTCGAAATCAAGGCTCTGGATGCCGGTAAGATATTTATCCAATTCTTTGGCTGGCTGGCTGCGTTCGTAGAAATAGTAGCCAATGGCTGCGCCGGCGACAAGGATAAGAATAAGCAGAAGCAGAATGCGTCCGGCCTTTCCTTTTCTTTTTTTCTTCGGAACAGGGTGTTCATCTGGCATATTTAGTTGTTTTTCTTCCATGTTTCCTCCTTGTTAGGTTTAGAGCCTGTTTGAAAAATCATTCCCACAATCTGCACGTCCCACTTTGCGGTATATTTCGCCCGAATTCGGCCTGCGTAGCCCACTAAGGCGCCCTCATCCAGACAAAATTTCCCACAAATTGTGACGCACATCTTGCAGAAAGCCTTTTTCAAACATGCTCTGGCGATGTCTATGCTATTATAATTTCATAAATTGACCGTCTGTAAAAAATTTCACATATAAATCTGTGTGACATCTTTTTTATTATAGTATACTCTTGGAAGAGTGTCAAAGTATTTACAGAGTGTTACTGCTCACTTCGTTCACAGTAACCAGTAACTTTACGGATACCGGGTATTTATGTTAAGATAATAAAAAAGAAGAAAGGCGGAAAAACTATGGGTGCAAAGTATGAAGCTTATATAGAATCAGAGGCGGATGGACTTGATATTTCCGTTCTGGCAGTGGTTCCGGATGAGACACCGTACAAAGGAATCCTGCAGCTTGTTCATGGGATGAGCGAATACAAGGAGCGCTATCTTCCCTTTATGGAATACATGGCTAAAAAAGGCTATGTATGCGTGATCCACGATCACCGTGGCCATGGGAAAAGTGTGCGGGCGCTGGATGACCTGGGATATATGTATGGCGGCGGCGCGGATGCGATCCTCAAGGATATTGAGGTGGTGAACCGGGAAATGCACCAGCAGCTTCCGGATCTGCCATTGATCTTATTCGGGCATAGTATGGGTTCGCTGGCCGTGCGCGCTTTTGCAAGAGATCATGATGACTGCATGGACATGCTGATCGTTTGTGGTTCTCCAAGCAAGAATGGGGCAAGATCTCTTGGAGAAGCAATTGCCCATATGGAAAGTGCTGTGTTTGGACCAGCCCACAAGAGTAAAGTTATCGAAACCCTTTCCTTTGCCGGAAATGTGATGCGCTTCCGCAAGGACAAAAACTGTACTTCCTGGATCTGTGCCAATAAGGCAGCAGCTCAGGAATACTCCGATTCTGAACTTTGTGGCTTTACGTTTACAGATGATGGCTATCTGGCACTTTTTGAGCTGATGAAGCGTGCTTACGACGTAAAGCACTGGCACTGCACCAGACCGAAAATGCCCGTGCTTTTTGTCAGTGGTTCTGATGATCCCTGTATGATCAACGTGCGTCATTTTGCAAAAGCAGTGCAGGATATGCGGCGCGCTGGTTATGTAGACGTGAAAGGCAAGCTGTATCCGGGAATGCGCCACGAAATTCTGAACGAGACAGACCGGAAGAGGGTTTATCACGACATTGCCTTTTATATAAAGAAAAAGGGCTTTTGAGAAAAGACGTCCATTATGCATAAGATGCTCTATTTTGCACATACTCACAGAAATACAGTGTGAAATGGAGAACTATATGAGAAAAAAAGGCTGGATTCTGCTGCTGGTTCTTCTGGGTGTGGCTTTTCTTATGAGCTGCAGCAAAGATACGGAGCCGGATGAGACAAAAGGGGAACTGGTAAGAATTGAGAGAGAAGGATGCCAATCTGGTATCCTTCTTTTTTGAACTAAAAAATAGATTAGTTTTATATAGATTGCAGAAATGATTTTTGAAACAGGCTCCCAAGTCTTTTTTAAACATGCTGTAGTGTTATGACAAACAATCTGCGCTTGTGAAACAAACAAATGTCCTTGTACAAAATACACAAAAAATACACCATAATAGCACTGAAAAATAGTACAAGCTTAAAAAAATGCATTGTCACCGTTCTAAAGTTTAAAATGTTACTTGAATAAAGCGAATTGAAATGCTATAATTTTTTTTACATATTATAAAAATGAACTCTGGTCAGAAATCAATCTGATATGGGTGTGGCGTTTTTGACGGCATCTCTCATAAAGGAAACCGAAATAAATGTTTTCGACCGGAAAAAATAAGGAGGAAAAATGGGAAAGTATTTTGCAAAAAGACTTGGAATGGCAATTCTGACTATCTTTCTGGTAGCCTGTCTTACCTTCCTGCTGATGAATGCTGTACCTGGAAGCCCATGGCTCAGTGAAAAAACACCTTCCGAGACCACACTGGCTGCGCTGAATGCCAAATATGGACTGGATAAGCCGGTCTATGTACAGTTGTTTATGTATCTGAAAAATATTCTTCACGGTGACTTCGGTGTATCACTTAAGATGCAGAAGAACCGTGCAGTTCTTGACATTATCGTGGATATGTTCCCGGTATCTGCCAAGGTAGGTGCACTTGCACTTGCATGGGCGATTCTGGTGGGTGTACCTCTTGGCTGTCTTGCCGCATTTAAGAGAGGCAAGCTGACAGACAGCATTCTTCGTGTGATCTGTACACTTGGAATCTCCATGCCAAGCTTCGTTGTGGCATCTGTTCTTCTGGTAACCCTGACCGGAAACAATGCACTGAATCTGTTTCCGTCTATTTTTGATCCGTCGCAGGGATGGCGCGCCTATGTACTGCCATGCTTTGCCCTGGGCTTTTACCCAATGTGCTATACAGCACGTCAGACACGTTCTGCCATGCTGGATTCCTTAAGCCAGGAGTACATTAAGACAGCCCGCGCCAAAGGTCTGAAGAACAAAAAGATTATTTTCAAGCATGCTCTTAGAAATGCACTGATTCCGGTTATTACATACTTAGGACCGCAGGTGGCCTTTACTCTTTGTGGTGGTTTTGTTGTAGAGAGTGTATTCTCAATTCCAGGACTTGGACGTTACTTCGTACAGTCCATCCAGAACCGTGATTATCCGGTTATTATGGGAACTACCATTTTCCTGGCAGCATTTATTATTCTGATGAACCTGGTTGTAGACCTCCTTTATAAGGTTGCTGACCCGAGAATCAGCCTTGCGAAAGGAGGAGAATGATCGTGGCAGAAGATAAGAAGATTAAGAAATGTCCGGTGAGTCTTCAGCCGGATATTGAGAACCTCCTTCAGGATTTAAGTCCGGATGATTTTGCATCTGCGTCCAGACAGGAGAAGGATGATTTTATTCAGGATCGCCAGAGTGTTTCCTACTGGAAAGATGCCTGGAGAAGATTAAAGAAAAATGTGGTGGCTATGGTTGCACTTGGTGTGATCGTATTCCTGTTTTTATTTGCCTTTGTGGGCCCGCTTCTGATCCCATATGGTTATGACGAGTTTAACAAAGGTGCTGAGAACCTTTATCCCTATCACTACACACTGGAGGACACCCAGCGTGTGAACGACGAGATCGCTTCCAGAACCCAGTCCGATGTAGTGGATGTAGATGAAATGATCGCCCAGGCGAAAGCAGAAGCTGAGAAAAAGGGCGAGAAATTTACAAAGAAAGATGAAGCAGTTATCCGTGCAAAAGCAAAAGTCGCTGCAAAACCTTCAGAAGATTCTTCTGAGGAGCAGAGCGTAGATGAGGATTCCATCCGCAAGGAGCTTGGAATCAAGAAGCATATTTTCGGTTATTCCCAGGCAGAGCTTGAGCGCAAGGCAAATGGGGAAAAAGTATTCCCTCATGTATTTGGTACTGACATGTATGGCCGTGATATTCTGGTCCGTGTTATGTATGGTGCCCGTGTTTCCATGTCTGTCGGCGTATTCGCAGCTATCCTGGTACTGGTGATCGGCGCCCTTTATGGTGCTATTTCCGGTTACTGTGGCGGCAAGGTGGACGCAGTGATGCAGCGTATTGTTGAACTTATTTATGCAGTTCCGGAGATGCTGGTTGTCCTTTTGATCGCAACTGCACTGAAACCAATCCTTACTGACTATGTGAATTCATCAGGAACCAGTCCTATGAAATCCTTTGTCAATGTACTTGGACCGAACCTGATCTCCATGTTTATTGCATTTGGTCTGTTATACTGGGTTACCATGAGTCGTATTATCCGTGGCCAGGTACTTCAGCTGAAACAGCAGGAATATGTAACCGCAGCAAGAGCACTTGGTGCATCTGGCGGCAGAATCATCCGCCGTCATCTGCTTCCAAACTGTATCGGACAGATCGTTGTTACTACCTGCCTGCAGATACCGTCTGCAATTTTCCTGGAATCCTTCTTATCCTACCTTGGAGTTGGTGTTTCTGCACCTCTTCCAAGCCTTGGATCCATGGCAACAGACGCACTTAGCGGTATGTACACTTATACTTACAGACTGATCGTACCTTCCGTGATCCTGAGCATTATGATCCTTGCATTCAACCTGTTTGGCGATGGACTTCGCGATGCTCTTGATCCGAAGCTGAAGAAATAAGAGAGGAGGAGAACAATGTCTGAACAGAAAAATAAATTGCTGGAAGTAAAAGACCTGAAAGTCTCCTTCTTTACCCCGGCCGGCGAGGTAAAAGCCGTTGGCGGTATCTCCTATGACCTTGATTATGGCGAAGTTATGGGAGTTGTTGGAGAATCTGGTTCTGGAAAGAGCCAGGAGGCATATTCTATTATGGGGCTTCTTCAGTCCCCAGGTAAAGTTATCGGAGGCTCCATTACCTTCGAGGGAAAAGATGTCCTTTCTTTTTCCAAGGAAGAGATGACTGCGTTCCGCGGAAACAAAGTAGCTATGATTTTCCAGAATCCCATGACCTGTCTGAATCCGGTTTACACCATCGGAAATCAGCTTGTGGAAGCTCTTCGTGCCCATGATAAGAAAATCAGCAAAGAAGAAGCCCAGAAACGTGCCATGGAAATGATGGAACTGGTTGGAATCAATAATGTGGAGAAGCGTATGAAACAGTATCCACACGAGTTTTCCGGCGGTATGCGACAGCGTGTCATGATCGCTATGGGACTGATCTGCCATCCGCAGCTTCTGATCGCAGATGAGCCGACCACAGCCCTTGATGTTACCATTCAGGCACAGATCCTTGACTTGATGAAGGATCTTCAGAAAAAGACCGGAATGGGAATCATTTTCATCACACACAACCTTGGTGTTGTGGCAGATATCTGTGACAAGGTATCCGTTATGTATGCAGGTAAAATTGTGGAGCAGGGACCTGTAGATGACATTTTCTACGAGCCTGCACATCCATATACAAAGGGTCTTCTTCGTTCCATGCCCCGTGTTGATGCCGAGAGCTATGAAAGACTGATCCCAATCGAGGGAACCCCGGTTGATATGCTGAATCCGCCGGAAGGATGTCCGTTTGCTCCACGTTGTGAGCATTGCATGAAGATCTGTCTGAAGAAAATGCCTCCTTACGTGGAAGTGGGCGAGAAACATCGTTCCGCCTGCTGGCTTCGGGTTCAGGAGCTTATGAACAAGGAGGAGAAATAAATGGCAGAAGAAAAGAAGCTTCTTGAAATTGAGAATTTACGAAAATATTTTCCGGTAAATGGCATAAAAGGTCCGGGGGTACAGGCTGTACAGGATGTTTCCCTTTATATCAAAAAAGGTGAAACACTCGGTCTTGTAGGAGAGTCCGGATGTGGAAAGACCACACTGGGAAGAACGATTCTTCGCCTTTATGAGCCAACCGGAGGAAAGATTATTTATGATGGCGAAACCATTTACGACAATCCTCTGGATAAAGACGGCAAACCTCTTGGAAAAGCCAAAGCTGCCAAAATGCTTCCCTACAGAAGAAAAATGCAGATCATTTTCCAGGATCCGTCCGCTTCCCTGGATCCTCGAATGACAGTTGGTGAGATCATTGGAGAGGCCATTGATATCCACAAGCTTGCAGCGAGTAAGAAAGACCGCGCTGACATGATCAAAGAGCTGCTGGCGCAGGTTGGATTAAATACAGAGCATGCAAACCGTTATCCACATGAGTTTTCCGGCGGTCAGCAGCAGCGTGTTGGTATTGCCCGCGCCCTTGCAGTAAAACCGGAGTTCATCGTCTGTGACGAGCCGATTTCCGCATTGGATGTTTCTATCCAGTCACAGGTGGTAAACATGCTGGAGGACATGCAGGAGCAGATGGGTCTGACTTATCTGTTCATTGCCCATGATCTTTCCGTTGTCCGTCATATTTCCAACAGAATCGGTGTTATGTATCTTGGCTCTCTTGTTGAGTTGGGCGAGAGCTATGAGCTGAACAGACATCCGATCCATCCATATACACAGACCCTGCTTTCCGCAGTTCCGGTTCCGGATCCAAAGCTGAGCCGGACAAGAAAGCGTATTATTCTGGAAGGAGACGTGCCAAGTCCTATGAATCCGCCAAGCGGATGCCGTTTCCACACCAGATGTCCATATGCCACTGAAAAGTGCAGCCAGGTAACTCCTGTGTTCAGAGAGCATGAGCCGGGCCACTGGGCAGCCTGCCATTTGCTGGACAAATAAAGAAAGTTTAGGTATTTCGTTCTTCTTCACGGAAGAGCTGATGAATACAAGCGTCGATTCTCATCTCTCATGCGGCGCAAAAAAGCATAAAGGAGGAAATGTAATGAGAAGAAAATTTATGTCTATGGCACTGACTGCAGCTATGGTATTAAGCATGGCAGCAACTCCTGTATTCGCCGAGGATACAGCATCTGACGAAGGATTCAATCTGAACCTTTGTATCGCATCTGAACCACAGACAATTGACCCTGCACTGAACTCTGCAGTTGATGGAGCTATCATGTGCAACCATATGTTCGAAGGTCTGGCTAAATGGGTAAATGATGGTGAAGGAAATGCTGTCACAGCTCCTGGACAGGCTGAGTCCTGGGAAAAGGCCGAGAACGAAGATGGTACAGTTACTTACACTGTTAAACTTCGTGACGGAATCAAATGGTCTGATGGACAGGCTGTAACAGCTGGTGACTTCGTTTATGCATGGCAGCGTCTAGCAAATCCTGAGACAGCAGCAGATTACTGCTACATGATCGATATGGTAAAAGGATATGACGCAGTTGCTGACGGAAGTGCGGATCCAAGCACTCTTGGAATTACAGCAGTTGATGATCAGACTCTTCAGATCGATCTTACCTATGACTGCCCGTATTTCGAAGAAATCATGGCATTCCCGGCAACCTTCCCGGTTCGTCAGGATATGGTAGAGAGCAGTGACAACTGGACATTTGATCCAAGCACATACATTGGCAATGGACCATACAAAATGACAGAGTGGTCTCACAATGCTTACATCTCCATGGAGAAAAACGAGAACTACTATGACTATGAGAATCTTGGACCGGATACTATCAAGTTTACACTTCTTGATGACAACAACGCAATGCTCAAAGGTTACAACAACGGAGAGCTTGATTTCATCGAGAACCTTCCTGTAGACGAGATCCCGACCTACCTTGCTTCTGGCGAGCTTGAGATTGGTGACTATCTTGGAACCTACTATGTATGCTTCAACACAGAGGACGAAGTTTTCTCTGACCCTAACATCCGTAAAGCGTTCTCACTTGTAATCGACCGTAACTACATCGTAGAGAACGTTTCTCAGGCTGGTGAGGTTCCGGCTGACGGATATGTACCGAACGGTGTAAATGATGCAGCTGGTGCTGGTAGTGATGACTTCCGTACAGTAGGCGGTTCTTACTACAGCATTTCCGATGAGGATTATGAGGCTAACTGCGAAGAGGCCCGTCAGCTTCTTGCAGACGCTGGTTATCCGAACGGCGAAGGCTTCCCGACTGTAGAGTATCTGTACAACACAGCTGATAACCACAAGAAGATCGGTGAGGCTCTTCAGAACATGTGGCAGACAGAGCTTGGTGTAACTGTTAACTTGAACAACCAGGATTGGAACGTATTCCTTCAGAACAGAAAAGATGGTAACTTCCAGATCGCCCGTAACGGCTGGATCGCAGACTACAACGATCCTTGCTCATTCCTGGATATGTGGTACACAGACGGCGGTAACAACGACGCTCAGTACTCTAACCCAGACTATGATGCAGCTATCGATGCAGCAAAAGCTACTTCTGATCCGGAAGAGCGTATGAAAGCATTCCACGAAGCTGAGGATATCCTCATTGGACAGGACAGCGTACTTGCTCCAATCTACTTCTATACACAGCCATATATGCTCAATCCAGACATTGACGGCATGTACTACACACCACTTGGATACTTCTTCTTCGGTTATACAAGTAAGAAATAATCAAGTTAAAAGAATATAAGTCTTTTGGTATTACTTAAATGTGATGCAGAAGAAAATGACAGGCATTCGGAATTTTTCCGGGTGCCTGTTTTTTTGAGCAGCAACGAAAGCAGGATAAAATTTGCGAAGCTGTTTTATTCTGTTGACCGATTATGCATGATAGCGGTATAATAAACAGATAATGGTTATTGAACCAGACAGGAGGAACATATGATGAGAGCCAGCGGTATTTTATTGCCTATATCCAGTATCCCTTCCAACTATGGAATCGGATGTTTTTCTAAAGAAGCTTACGCTTTTGTAGATCAGCTTGCAGAAGCGGGTCAGAAATACTGGCAGATCCTGCCACTTGGACCTACCGGATACGGGGATTCCCCTTACCAGTCTTTTTCCACATTTGCAGGAAATCCTTATTTCATTGATCTGGAGGAATTGATCCAGAGAGACCTTCTCACAGCAGCAGAATGTGCAGAATGTGACTGGGGCGGCAGCAAAAGCTATGTGGACTATGAGAAGGTTTATCTTTCCAGATTTTCCCTTCTTCGGAAGGCTTACAGACGTTTTTACCAGATGGATGGGAAAGAAAAGGAGCTTCAGCTGATCCGTGAGGAGATGGAAGCCTTTGAGAAAGAACAGGGCTTCTGGCTTGCAGATTATTGTCTTTATATGGCAATAAAGGACAGCCTGGAGGGAATTTCCTGGAATCAGTGGCCGGAGGACTTAAAGACACGTAAGCCGGAGACGCTTGCTAAGGCAAGAGAGGAGCTGAAGGAAGATATCAGCTTCTATGCCTTTCAGCAGTTCTGGTTCTACCGCCAGTGGAACCGGCTGAAGAAATATGCAAATGACAGAGGTATTAAGATCATCGGTGATCTTCCTATCTATGTGGCTTTTGATGGCGCAGATGCATGGGCGAACCCGGACCTGTTCCAGTTTGATGAGGAGGCTACACCGGTAGCAGTGGCAGGATGTCCTCCAGACGCTTTTTCTGCAACCGGTCAGCTGTGGGGAAATCCGCTTTATAATTGGGAATATCACAGAAAAACAGGCTATAACTGGTGGATTCTTCGTATGACTCACTGTATGAAGCTGTACGACAAGGTCCGGATCGATCATTTCCGCGGTTTTGACGAGTACTGGTCAGTTCCCTATGGAGATAAGACCGCTGAGAACGGAAAGTGGGAAAAAGGTCCTGGAATAGAATTGTTCGAGGTTCTGGAGGAGAAAATTAAGGATCTGGATGTGATCGCAGAGGATCTGGGATTTCTTACAGACAGTGTCAGGGAGCTTCTGGCAGAATCCGGATATCCGGGTATGAAGGTGCTTCAGTTTGCCTTTGATGAAAGCGGCGAGAGCGTATATCTTCCTTTCCGATATGATAAAAACTGCATTGTATACACTGGAACCCACGACAATGAGACTACGAAGGGCTGGCTTGGGAACCTTACCCAGTCCAACAGAGACTATGTGAACCAGTACACAGCCTGTGAGGATAAAGACACAGATGAATGTGTATGGGGGCTTATCCGGGCGGCACAGTCCTCAGTAGCAGAAGTGTGCGTAGTACCTTTGCAGGATTATCTCTGTCTTGGAAATGAAGCGAGAATGAATACGCCGTCTACTTTGGGAGACAACTGGAAATGGCGTCTTACAAGAGGTCAGCTTACGGATGAGATTATTCATAGAATTAACGCCATGACCAGATTATATGGACGAATCCAGGAGAATAAGAAGTAAGATGAAGAGATTGCTTAGATTTTTGAAGGGCTACGAAAAAGAAAGCTTTCTGGCTCCTTTGTTCAAAATGCTGGAGGCCACCTTTGAGCTGATCGTGCCTCTGGTTGTTGCCAGAATCATGGATATCGGCATTAAGAATCAGGACAATGTCTACATCTGGCACCAGTGTGTGATCATGGTACTGCTTGGAGTGATTGGCCTTGCATGCTCTCTGACTGCACAGTATTTTTCTGCAAAGGCAGCCATGGGATTCAGCACTGCCCTTCGCAAGGAGCTTTTTTTCCATATCAGCAGGCTTTCCTACAGAGAACTGGATATGCTTGGAACTCCTACCCTTGTGACAAGGATCACCAATGACGTGAATCAGGCACAGACTGGTGTGAACATGGTACTTCGTCTGTTCCTTCGTTCTCCTTTTATTGTTGTGGGTGCAGTGATCATGTCCTTTACCATTGATGTGAAGATTGGCCTGATCTTCCTGATTGCGGTTCCGGTGATCTCTATTGTAATTTACGGAATTATGCGCACAACAGTGCCAATTTACAAAAAGGCTCAATCATTTCTGGACAGAATTTCCCTGATCACCAGAGAGAATCATGTGGGTGCCAGAGTGGTAAGGGCTTTTGGAAGACAGCAGGAAGAATATAAAGAATTTTCAGAAGTAAACGACGATTACACCAATGTGCAGGTAAGAGCGGGAAAAATTTCCGCACTTCTGAATCCTGCTACTACGGTTATCATGAACTTTGCCATTATCGGAATCCTCTGGTATGGAAGCAGGGAAGTGTCTGTGGGTATTCTTACACAGGGGGAAGTGGTTGCCCTTGTAAACTATATGAACCAGATCCTGATCGCACTGATCGCTCTTGCAAACCTGATCGTGGCAGTGACAAAGGCTATGGCTTCCGGTGTGCGTCTGAATGAGGTGTTGGATACACAGCCGTCTCTCACGGATCAGGGCAGCAGTGTTCAAAAAGAGAATGCAGGCGCTGCAAGAGTTGTTTTTGAAGATGTGAGCTTTACCTATGCAGGCAGCAAGGAGCCGGCACTTTCCCATATTTCCTTTACGGCAAAACCAGGTGAGACCATCGGTATCATTGGTGGCACCGGATGTGGTAAATCCACTCTGGTAAATCTGATTCCACGCTTCTATGACGTAACTTCCGGTAATGTGGTAATTGATGGAAATAATGCAAAAGAATATCCATTTTCACAGCTTCGTAAAAAGGTGGGGATGGTACCACAACAGGCAGTTCTGTTTAAGGGAACCATCCGTGACAATATGAAATGGGGCAAAGAGGACGCTTCAGAAGAGGAAATCCAGCGGGCTCTTTCCATTGCGCAGGCAAGTGATTTTGTAAAAAGTAAGCCGGAGGGCTTAAATACCATGGTAAGTCAGGGCGGCGCCAATCTTTCCGGCGGACAGCGCCAGCGTCTTACCATAGCAAGAGCACTGGTGGGAGATCCGGAGATCTTGATCATGGATGACAGTGCTTCTGCCCTTGACTTTGCCACAGATGCGGCTCTTCGTCATGCCATTCATGAGCAGACAAAGGGAATGACTGTGTTTATCGTTTCCCAGAGAGCAACCTCCATCAAGCAGGCAGACAAGATTCTGGTCCTGGATGATGGTGAGCTGGCTGGTGTGGGAACACACAAAGAGCTTATGGAATCCTGTGAGGTCTACAGAGAAATCTGCCTGTCACAGCTTTCTGAACAGGAGGTGAACCGCTGATGGGAAAGAATAAAGAGACTATGAAGAGGGTACTTAGATTTATCAGCCCTTACAAAGCAAAAATTATCATTATGCTTCTGACAGCGCTTGTCACCGTTGGATTTACCCTGTATACACCCATTCTTATTGGTAACGGTGTAGATAATATCGTAGGTCCGGGAAATGTAAATGTAGCCGGACTTTTAAAGGTACTTGGAACTCTGGCTGTGATCGTTGTGGGAAATGCAGTTTCCCAGTGGGTGATGAACCTTCTTACCAACCAGGTTACCTACAGCGTGGTGCAGGATGTGCGAAGCCAGGCGTTTGCCCATCTTCAGGAGGTGCCGGTATCTTATATAGATGCCAATCAGCCAGGAGATATTTTAAGCCGTATTGTTTCTGATGTCAGCCAGTTTTCAGATGGTCTCCTTATGGGCTTTACCCAGCTGTTTACCGGTGTGCTGACCATCTTTGGAACCATTGGATTTATGCTTTCCATCAGTGTGAAGATTGCAGTGATCGTCATTTTGCTTACTCCGATTTCCCTGTTTGTGGCAAGCTTTATTGCAGGCAGAACCTTCCGCATGTTCCAGGAGCAGTCCGAGAAGAGAGCGGAGATGACTTCTATTGTGGAAGAGCTTGTTGGAAATCAGAAGATCGTGCAGGCTTTTTCCTATGAGGAGAGAGCCAATGAAAGATTTGGAAAAGTAAATGAGGAGCTTCGCGTCTGCGGAATCAAAGCGATTTTCTTTTCCTCTATTACAAACCCGTCCACACGTTTTGTAAATGGTCTTGTTTACACAGCAGTTGGAATTTTTGGTGCATTTACAGTAATTAAGGGCGGTATGACTGTGGGACAGTTGACCAGCTTCCTAAACTATGCAAATCAGTATACCAAGCCGTTTAATGAGATTTCCGGCGTTATCACAGAGCTGGAGAATGCGCTGGCATGTGCAAAACGTCTCTTTGACTTTATTGATACACCGGCACAAGAGCCAGATGCGCCAGATGCTTCGGAGCTGGAGAAAGCAGATGGCCGTGTAAGCGTGGAGAATGTTTCCTTTTCTTACAGAAAAGAAGTTCCGCTTCTTACTGATATTTCCATTGACGTAAAACCTGGACAGCGGATCGCTATCGTCGGACCTACCGGATGCGGTAAGACCACTATGATCAACCTTCTTATGAGATTCTATGATGTAGATAAGGGTCAGATTAAGGTAAGCGGTTATCCGGTAAGAGAGCTGACAAGAGACAGCCTGAGACGAAACTTTGGTATGGTGCTTCAGGAGACCTGGCTGAAGGCAGGAACCATCCGCGAGAACATTGCCTATGGAAAGCCGGATGCGACTTTGGAAGAGGTTATGGAGGCAGCTAAGCATGCACATGCCCACAGTTTTATCAAGCGTATGCCAAATGGCTATGACACCGTGATTTCAGAGGGCGGTGGAAATATTTCCCAGGGACAGAAGCAGCTTCTTTGCATTGCAAGGGTTATGCTGATGCACCCGACTATGCTGATCCTGGATGAGGCCACTTCTTCCATTGATACCCGTACTGAGGTGAAGGTGCAGAAGGCTTTTGCAGAGTTGATGGAAGGAAGAACCAGCTTTATTGTAGCACATCGTCTTTCCACTATTCAGGAGGCAGATCTGATTCTGGTCATGAAGGATGGAAATATTATCGAGCAGGGCAGACATGAGGAATTGCTGGCGAAGAAGGGCTTCTATGCGAATCTGTATGAGAGTCAGTTTGCTATTTCATAAGGGGGATGAATATGGAAAATAAGAATCTGGAAGAGACTGATGTAAATGAGAAGCAGAAAGCCAGAAATGGGAAGTCTGCTATGCCTATGAGAACCTGCCTGGTTATGATTCTGGCAGGGGTTTATGTGGCTTATCTGGGTGTTTCTCTTTGCCAGAATGTAATAAATGGTGCTGAGGGCAGCAGTCCTGGCTTTATGGTTGCGGGAGTGATTTTTATTGTGCTTGGCGTGGCTTTCGTGATCAATGGAATCCGCGGCAGCATAAAGGCTGGCAAGATTCAGAAGGAGTCGAATGCAGAAAGTGAAGCACAGGCTTCTGAGACAGAAATTTCAAGGACAGTTGAATCTAAAATGGAAAGTACTTCATCCTTGAATAAGAAAATGTCTATTGCTGACCGCGCTAATCTGGTTAGCCAGTTAGGGGATGCGACAGAGGATGAAGAATAGAGAGTATTGTTTTTTGAAAAGAAATTGATATATTAGATAGTGTTAATATATGTATGAAAAATGAGTGGTGTAGTTATTTCGAGAACGATGTACTAGTTTGCAGACCGGGCGGTTACTTTTGCGTTTTATGATTATAACAGCACGAAATTACGAATACAATACTAAATATAAAAAAATAAACAGACTTCCGAATGAGTGATAATCAATCAGAAGTCTGTTTTTTTGTTGAAATACACGCTCTAGCGCCGTTTCCTGCGCCTGCGTTTCCCGCTTGGGTTATGTAGAGTGGACCAGCAGAATGCCTGCACCAACAGGATTCCCGCTGTGACTCCGATGCTGTCGATTCCCACATCACGTACAGAAGGTCCGCGGTCTGCCACAAAGGACTGGTGGTATTCATCAAAGCCTGCGAAGCCTACGCATATGGCGCCTGCCAGCAGGATCAGCCAGATACCTCTTACTCCGTAAACATAAAGTGGGAAAGAAATGGCAATGGCAAGCAGACAGTACTCTGTCATGTGAGCTGCTTTTCGCACATAAAATTCGATGGAGCTGGCAGAATAGGCGAGCTCGTCATAAGTTTTGTTTTCGTTGAGAACTTCATTCTTGGTTTCCACAATCTGGTAGCTGACTTCATAGCTTAGGGCTCCGGACACCTCCCCTGTCTGGGCTGAAAATGAATAGATCAGATACATCATCAGAATTGCAGGAAGAAAAGAAAGAGGTTTCAGTAAATGGATTAAAATTTTCTTCATGGGGTTTACTATAACACGGGAAAATAAGATTGTAAAGAAAAAGGTGATTTGACAAGGCTTTGAAAAAACAATAAAACCAGAGCAAGCAGAAGGGAGACAGGAGGGCAAAGAACTTGTTATTTACAGGAATCTATGCTAAAATTGTTGAAGTATGAAAAGCAGCGAGATACTTGGTGTGGAGAGACTCTGGCAGCCAGGTATCGTGTTGCTATAAAGAACGCACAATGGAGACCAGGAGGAAAAAGAAAGGTATGAGTTTAGCTGATCATATTTTTATAGATATGTGTAAAGACGTAATTGAGAACGGAACCAGTACAGAAGGGGAGAAGGTCCGGCCGGTGTGGGAGGATGGCACTTCTGCTTATACGATCAAACGTTTTGGTGTTGTGAACCGTTATGATCTGAGAAAAGAATTTCCAGCGCTGACCCTTCGTAAGACCGCATTAAAGAGTGCTATGGATGAGATCCTCTGGATCTGGCAGAAGAAATCAAACAACATCCATGACCTTCACAGCCATATCTGGGATAGCTGGGCTGACGAGAATGGCTCCATTGGAAAAGCGTATGGTTATCAGCTGGGTGTGAAGCATCAGTACAAAGAAGGCATGATGGATCAGGTAGACCGTGTTCTTTATGATCTGAAGAATAATCCATACAGCCGCCGTATTATGACCAATATTTATGTGCATGAAGATCTTCATGAGATGAATCTTTACCCATGTGCTTACTCTATGACCTTCAATGTAACAAAGGAGCCTGGGAAGGACAAGCTGACCTTAAATGCCATTTTGAACCAGCGCTCTCAGGATATCCTGGCGGCAAATAACTGGAATGTATGCCAGTATTCTCTGTTGTTGATGATGATCGCACAGTGCTGTGACATGGAAGCCGGTGAGCTGGTACATGTGATCGCAGATTGTCATATTTATGACAGACATGTTCCGGTTATCAAGGAGCTGATTTCCAGAATACCTTATCCGGCACCGATTGTGAAACTGAATCCGGATGTGAAGAATTTTTATGATTTTACCACGGATGATCTGATCGTGGAGAATTATCAGACCTGGCCTCAGATTAAAAATATTCCGATTGCCATTTAAACATGGAGTAAATGGGAAAGGGTTCCAATGCCGCATGCGTTTCAGATATGGTGAGGCTGCCGTAGCGGGCTACGGCAACCGAATTCGGGCAAAATCTCCCGCAAAGTGGGTGTGTAGATTGCGGGAATGATTTTTAGACACGATCTAGGAGTTCGTATAAAGGAGATTATAAGAAATGAAAATAATAGTAGCTGCAGACAAAAACTGGGGAATTGGAAAAGATAATAAGCTTCTTGTAAGCATTCCGGCAGATATGAAAATGTTTCGTCAGGAGACCACCGGAAAGGTTTGTGTTATGGGAAGAAAGACCCTGGAGAGTTTCCCAGGAGGGCTTCCTCTTAAAAACCGCACAAACATCGTTCTTACCAGAAATGAGAATTACAAAGTGAAAGATGCCATAATCGTTCATTCTATTGAAGAGCTTATGGAAGAACTGAAAAAGTATCCGGCAGAAGATGTATACTGCATCGGTGGCGATACTATCTATAAGCAGCTTCTTCCTTATTGCGATGCTGCTCAGGTGACCAAGATCGATTTTGCCTATATTGCAGACAGTTATTTTCCGAATCTGGATGAAGATCCACAGTGGCATGTGGCAGCAGAGAGTGAAGAGCAGACATATTTTGATCTGGAATATAAGTTTGTGAGATATGAAAGAAATAAATAAGCGGGAAAATATAATGTGTTTTTCAAAAAAATCAGTTCTGCCATCACGACAGAACTGATTTTTGTTATATGCTGTGTAGAGTGTATTTGAAAAAATACGAAAAATGGGAAGCTTAAGAAATTACTCAATAACCTTGAGCCATCCCTCTGGAGCCTGGATGCGTCCCATCTGGATTCCGGTAAGGGTCTCATACAGCTTCTTGGTGATCGGTCCCATCTCGTTCATGCCGCTTGGGAAGCAGATCTCTTTGCCGTGGTCAACGATCTTTCCAACAGGAGAGATAACAGCAGCAGTACCGCAAAGACCGCACTCTGCGAAATTCTTCACTTCGTCGAAGTATACTTCTCTTTCCTCAGCCTCAAGTCCAAGGTACTCTTTCGCAACGTAGATCAGAGAACGACGTGTGATGGATGGAAGGATACTGTCAGACTTTGGAGTAACAACCTTGCCGTCTTTTGTTACGAATAAGAAGTTTGCTCCGCCTGTCTCCTCAACCTTGGTACGGGTCTTGGAATCAAGATACATGTTCTCATCGAATCCGTTCTTATGAGCATCAACGATCGCATGAAGGCTCATTGCGTAGTTAAGACCAGCTTTGATATGACCGGTACCATTTGGTGCAGCACGGTCAAAGTCGCTGACACGGATTGTGATCGGTTTAGCGCCGCCTTTGAAGTATGGTCCGACAGGTGTGGTGAATACACGGAACTGATACTCGCTGGCAGGTTTTACACCGATAACAGCGTCGCTTCCGAACATGTACGGACGTACATATAAAGTAGCACCAGAACCATATGGCGGAACATATGCGGCATTTGCTTTAATTGTCTGAACAACTGCGTCAACAAAACGGTCTTTCGGGAATACAGGCATTTCCAGTCTTGCGGCGGAATGCTCCATACGCTCACCGTTCAGGTCAGGACGGAAAGTAACGATATGTCCGTCTTCTGTAGTGTATGCTTTCATACCCTCAAAAACGGTCTGTGCATACTGAAGGACACCTGCACACTCACTGATGGTAACCATATCATCTGTGGTAAGGCCTCCCTCATCCCACTTGCCGTCTTTATAATTGGATACATAACGGTAGTCTGTTTTTACATAACCAAAGCCCAGGTTGCCCCAGTCAATGTTCTTTTTTTCCATAACAATTTCCTCCTAGCGTGGTTTCTTGGGGGAGATTCTTATTGTGAATCCCCAATGTTTTTACTATTGTAAAACTTTTACGTGTGAAATTCAATGGGAAAAGCAGATTTTTTAAGTGATTTTCCTGTGAAAAAGGTTACAAAAAGTATAATGTGTTTATATTTTATGGTGTCTTGTTTTTTGAGGGGGATTTTTGTATAATGATAAAACAAGCGTTGTGAAATAAAATATCCGGAGGAAAAGATGGGATATAACGAATTTGATGAACTTGGAGATAAGATCCAGAGCATCATTGACAGTGCAGTAAATGAAAAAAATTACCAGAAACTGAGCCAGAGTATTAATCAGGCGCTGAATAAGGCTATTGATAATGGAAGTGATGCCCTTCGGGATGCGCTTAATAATACTGTGGGCAGTGGGAAATATACCAATTACCGCAGCGGCAGTTCTTATGATTACAGAGAGAATCGGTCCTGGGATTTTCAGAAGGATGGAAAGAAAAACCGGAGTACCGGGGATGGTCATGGAACGGGTTACCAAGGATATGCTGGTGCGAAAGGGAATGATTCGCGTAATGGAAATTTCCAGAGAAATGGTACAGGCAGGCAGGATACCAATCACCAGAATACGGAGCTGGCATTGTATTTACCGACGAATGGAATCAAGGTTAAGGGAATTCTGAAGACTGTGTTTGGTGGGATTCTTACTGGAGTATTTGGAATTTTAACATTAATTGTAGGAGGCGTTGCAATACTTAAGGGCGGTGGCTTTTGGGTTGGAGCGGGAGTTTTGGCTGCAATTACCGCCAGTGGTGGAACCCTTCTTGGCCAGGGCTGCAGCAGTCTTACCAGCTTAAGCCGCCGAAACAAGTATATCAAGGCTCTGGGCACTCACACCTACTGCAATTTCCAGCAGCTGGCACAGGCAGTCGGCAAGCCGGTGAAATTTGTAAAAAGAGATATCAAACGTATGATAAGCAAAGGCTGGTTCCTGCAGGGACATGTTGATAAACAGGAAACCTGTCTGATCACAAGCAATGAGACTTTTGACCAATATGTAAGCACTCAGACGCAGCTGGAAGAAAGAGAGCATCAGCAGGCCGAAGAGCGTGCACGCCAGGAGGCAGCGCTTCGTCAGCAGGCAGAGGAAAAAGAAAGGCAGAAATTTAACCAGCATGAACAGGCAGATGCCCGGGCGTGTGTGGAAGCAGAACGGGATGCTGCGGAAAGAATCAGACTTTCCCCGGAAGTCCGGCAGGTTCTGGATAAGGGAAATGACTTTCTTGATAAAATCCACCGTAGCAATGATGCCATTCCAGGAGAAGAGATTTCCAGAAAAATCTCCCGTATGGAGCTGATCATAGCGAAGATTTTCGAACGCGCCAAGGCTCATCCGGAGATTATTCCGGATTTGAACCGCCTTATGGATTATTATCTTCCCATGACTGTGAAGCTTTTGAATGCATATGAAGAAATGGACAGCCAGCCGGTTCAGGGAGAGAATATTACTTCTTCCAAGAAAGAAATCGAAGAGACTATTGATACGCTGAATGTGGCTTTTGAGAAGCTTCTGGACTCCATATTTGAAGATACGGCTATGGATGTATCCAGTGATATTTCTGTTCTGAACACAGTTTTGGCACAGGAAGGGCTGACTGAGGATGAGCTTACCCGTATGAGAAAAGAGGCTGAAAAAAACAGGCTCTAGCAGTGTGCGGAATGTTAAGTATATGAAAAGATAAGATTTGCAGCGGGGCTAGAGCCTGTTATAAAAATAACGAAAATGCCAAACTGAAGTCTGCTGATAAATATGGGCAGACCTATACACAAGGAGGATGCTATGGGAAACGAATTTACAGGTTTTGAAGATAACGCACCTACACTTACATTAGAACCGGATTTGGGAGAGTCAAAGGCAGAGGTTGCAGCAGAGCCGGAAGCCGAAGCTGTGAAAAAGGAAATGGAACAGACCGTTCTTTCCCCGGAAGAGCAGCAGATGGTAGACAGCTTTGCCAAGAAGATTGACATTGAGAATACAAACCAGATCCTCCAGTACGGCGCCGGAACCCAGAAGAAAATGGCTGATTTTTCCGATGCTGCCCTTGAAAATGTACGTACACAGGATCTGGGAGAAGTAGGAGATCTGATCACCCAGGTGGTAGGCGAGCTTCGCGATTTTGATGCTGCTGAGGAGGAGAAAGGTTTCCTTGGCTTTTTCAAGAAACAGGGCAGCAAGATTGAAAATATGAAGAACCGCTACGCCAAGGCTGAGGTAAATGTGCAGAAGATCACTACCTCCCTTCAGGATCACCAGATGCGTCTCATGAAGGATTCCGCAGTTCTGGAAAAAATGTATGCCCAGAACCTGAACTATTATAAAGAACTGACCATGTACATCCTTGCAGGAAAACAGAAGCTGCAGGAAGTACGGGAGGGAAAATTAAAAGATCTGGAGGCAAAAGCAGCAGTCAGCGGACTTCCGGAGGAGGCTCAGGAAGCCAAGGATCTGGACAGCAAGTGCAATCGTTTCGAGAAGAAACTGCATGATCTGGAACTGACCAGAACCATTTCCTTGCAGACAGCACCGCAGATTCGTCTGGTGCAGAACAATGACACCCTTATGGTAGAAAAAATCCAGACAACCATTGTAAATACCATTCCACTTTGGAAGAGCCAGATGGTGCTGGCACTTGGAATTGCCCATTCCACAGAAGCAGCCCAGGCCCAGCGCCAGGTAACAGACCTGACAAATGAGCTTTTGAAGAAAAATGCAGAGGCACTTCACCTTGCATCTACAGAAACTGCTAAGGAATCTGAGCGTGGAATCGTGGATATTGAGACTCTGAAGCAGACCAATCAGGAGCTGATCGCCACTTTGGATGATGTCATGAATATTCAGAAAGAGGGTCGTGCCAAGAGAGCCCAGGCAGAACTGGAAATGCGCAAGATGGAAGAAGATTTGAAGAATAAATTGTTGGAAATCCAGCATTAAATTGCAAAGAAAACAGGGTTACTGTTTACTGGTAACGTTCCGCGAGGCGTTTTTTGTGAACAAAGTTCATGGAAAACCCGAGAATTGCGGCGCGAAATCACGCAGAATGCTGTGAAAATAACTGTACAGCAGGGGTGTCAGAGACATCCCTTTTGTGCCCTTTAGTATAGAAACATTTGATAAGCGCCTGCGGTGTAAAAGTGAACCGCAAAAAATACCATGTTCATAATATATGGAGGAATTTCGTATGTACAGAGACCATACCAAAGTAATTCAGATAGGAAATAAGAAGATTGGAGGCGGAAATCCCATCCTGATCCAGTCCATGACCAATACAAAAACAGAGAATGTACAGGCAACCGTAGAGCAGATTCTTGCCCTGGAGGCTGCCGGCTGCGATATTATCCGCTGTGCAGTGCCGACTATGGAAGCGGCAAAGGCTCTGAAAGAGATCAAAAAACAAATCCACATTCCTCTGGTGGCAGATATTCATTTTGATTATCGTCTTGCGATTGCGGCTATGGAGAACGGTGCCGACAAGATCCGTATCAATCCCGGAAATATTGGAAGCACAGAGCGTATCAAGGCAGTTGTAGATGTGGCGAAGGAGCGGAATATTCCCATCCGTGTTGGGGTAAACAGCGGTTCCCTTGAGAAAGAGCTGGTGGAGAAATATCACGGTGTTACCGCAGAAGGTCTGGTAGAAAGTGCCCTTGACAAGGTGCACATTATCGAAGAGCTTGGCTACGACAATCTGGTGATCAGCATCAAATCTTCTGATGTTATGATGTGTGCCAGGGCTCACGAACTGATTGCGGAACAGACCAGTTATCCTCTCCATGTGGGAATTACAGAGGCAGGAACCCTTTATTCCGGAAATATCAAATCTGCCATAGGACTTGGCATTATTTTATACCAGGGAATCGGTGACACGATCCGCGTTTCCCTGACTGGCGCCCCTCTGGAAGAGGTAAAATCTGCCAGACGTATCCTGAAAACCCTTGGACTTCGCAAAGGCGGCGTGGAAGTAGTATCCTGTCCAACCTGCGGGCGCACCCAGATCGATCTGATCGGTCTTGCAAATAAAGTAGAAACTATGGTGCAGGATATCCCTCTTGACATTAAAGTAGCTGTTATGGGCTGTGTGGTAAACGGCCCGGGAGAGGCGAAAGAAGCCGATATCGGAATTGCAGGCGGCGTAGGTGTAGGTCTTCTGATCAAAGGTGGTGAGATTGTAAAGAAAGTGCCGGAAGACCAGCTGTTGGATACCTTGAGAGAAGAATTGATGAACTGGGATAGCAATAAGACACAGAAATGACAGAAGGTGTATATTCTATAAATGGAAAAAGAATTTTTTGACGTATTTCCAAACTTAAAATTAAAACAGGAATTAAGTGAACTTCTGGAAGAGGTGATCGTCACCAAGGTTGCCTGCAACTCTGCCAAAACCTGTGTCCGGGTTTACCTGAAAAGCGACCGCTGGATCCACAAAAAGCATATTTTCAGCCTGGAAGAGCAGATTCAGAGACAGTGCTTTCCAGGTCTTGAAGTGAGTGTGAAGGTAATCGAGAAGTTCCATCTGTCCAGACAGTACACGCCAAAGAATTTCCTGGATACCTATCGCTCCAGCATGGAACTGGAGCTTCGCAATTACAACATGCTGGAATACAATCTGTTCAAGCAGGCACAGATCACATTTCCAGAAGATGACTGCCTGAATATGGTACTTCCGGATTCTGTGATTTCCAGACAGAAAAGTGAGATACTTATTGAATATCTTCACAAAGTATTCTGCGAGCGTTGTGGAATGGACCTGAAAGTTTCGCTGGATTATGTGCAGACGGAGGAGAGCAGGTACCGCAAAAATGCAGCTATCCAGATCCGTCAGGAAGTAGCCAATGTGCTGAAGCATGCCAGACTTTCCACAGAAGAAGAGAGCGCAGCACCAGCTTCTGCAGCTGAGGAAAAAACAGGAAAAGAGGCAGCAGCCGGCAAGACAGCCGCTGCCAGACCGGAGAAGAAAGCAGAGGCAGCCAGTGAAAAGAAGCCTTTCGAGAAAAAGCCATTCGAAAAGAAAGGCAAATGGGGCGATTTCCGTGGCGGCTTCCGCAAGGATCCAAATCCGGATGTTATTTATGGAAGGGATTTCGAGGACGAGCCTATTCCATTGGAAAATATTGTGCAGGAAATGGGAGAGGTTATCATCCGCTGCCAGGTTATGGATGTGGAAGCGAGAGAGATTCGAAATGAGAAGACCATACTGATTTTCCCGGTTACAGACTTCACAGATTCCATCACAGTAAAAATGTTCCTGCGCAATGAGCAGGTGCCGGAGATCAAAGAACATGTGAAAAAAGGTGCCTTCCTGAAAATCAAAGGTGTTACTTCTATTGACCGTTTCGATGGTGAGCTTACCATAGGTTCCATCTCCGGAATTAAGAAAATCTCCGATTTCCGCAGCTCCAGAGTGGACACCAGCCCTCAGAAGCGTGTTGAGCTTCACTGTCATACGAAAATGAGCGATATGGATGGTGTAACCGAGGCAAAAGCGCTGGTGAAACGTGCCTACGAGTGGGGGCATCCTGCCATTGCCATCACAGATCATGGCGTGGTGCAGGCTTTCCCGGAGGCAAACCATTGCTTTGATGCGTGGGGAGGCTGCGTGCCAAAGGATTCTGATTTTAAGGTGCTTTACGGTATGGAGGCCTATCTGGTAGACGACTTAAAGGGTATGGTCACCAACCCGAAAAAACAGTCCCTGGACGGCAGATTCGTGGTTTTCGATATTGAGACCACAGGATTTTCCCCACTTACCTGCAAGATCATTGAAATTGGTGCTGTATTGGTGGAAAATGGAAAAATCACAGATCGTTTTTCCACATTTGTCAATCCTCAGGTTCCAATTCCATTTCGAATTGAGCAGCTGACCAGTATTAATGACAGCATGGTTATGGATGCCCGTCCAATTGAAGAAATTTTACCGGAATTTCTGAAATTTTGTGAAGGAGCTACAATGGTAGCCCACAACGCAGATTTCGATATGAGTTTTATTATAGAGAATTGTAACCGCATGGGAATCCCAAATGATTTCACCTATGTGGATACGGTAGGTATGGCACGATTCCTGCTGCCTGCGCTGAACCGTTTTAAGCTGGATACCGTTGCCAAGGCAGTTGGCGTTTCCCTGGATCATCACCATCGTGCGGTTGATGACGCAGAGTGTACGGCATGTATTTTCGAGAAATTTGTGGAAATGTGCAGGGAAAGAGATATTATGGATGTAGACAAGCTGAATGAGCAGGGAAAGGTTTCCTCGGACACCATTAAGAAGCTGCCCACTTACCATGCCGTTATTTTCATGCGAAATGAGACCGGCCGTATCAATCTGTACAAGCTGGTAAGCAAGTCTCATATCAAGTATTTTAACCACAGACCCCGTGTGCCAAAGAGCGTGTTTGAGGCACATCGGGAGGGACTTCTTATTGGAAGTGCCTGCGAGGCTGGTGAGCTTTACCAGGCTCTTTTGCGCAATGCACCGGAGCAGGAAATCGCAAGACTGGTAAGCTTTTATGATTATCTGGAAATCCAGCCCCTTGGGAACAACATGTTCATGGTGGAGGATGAAAAGAATGACACGATTCATTCGAAAGAGGATCTGATTGAGATCAACAAAAAGATTGTAAAGCTTGGTGAACAGTTTAACAAGCCGGTTGTTGCTACCTGTGACGTTCACTTTATGGATCCCCAGGACGAAATCTACCGCCGTATTATCATGGCTGGAAGCGGCTTCAAGGATGCTGACAATCAGGCACCTCTTTATCTTCGCACTACTGAGGAAATGCTGGAGGAGTTTTCTTATCTGGGAAGTGAGAAGGCAGAGGAAGTGGTAATTACAAATACAGTGAAGATTGCGGATATGATAGAGAAAATGTCACCGATCCATCCGGATAAATATCCGCCGGTTATTGAGAATTCTGACCAGGACTTAAAGGATATGTGCTTCCAGAAAGCTCATGAAATGTACGGTGAAGTGCTTCCCAAGATCGTGGAAGACCGTCTGGATAAAGAGCTGAATTCCATTATCTCCAATGGATATGCGGTGATGTATATCATTGCCCAGAAGCTGGTGTGGAAGTCCAATGCAGATGGTTATCTGGTGGGCTCCAGAGGGTCTGTAGGTTCTTCCTTAGCGGCTACCATGTCTGGTATTACAGAGGTAAATCCTCTGCCGCCCCATTATCTGTGCCCCAATCCGGAGTGTAAGTACAGTGACTTTGATTCTCCGGAGATCAAGGCATTTTCCGGCATGGCAGGATGCGATATGCCAGACAGGATCTGTCCAAAGTGCGGAACCAGGATGACTAAACAGGGTTTTGACATTCCTTTTGAGACCTTCCTTGGATTCAAAGGAGACAAGGAGCCTGATATCGACCTGAACTTCTCAGGAGAGTATCAGTCCAATGCCCATCATTATACAGAGGTTATATTTGGAAAAGGTCAGACCTTCAAGGCGGGAACCATCGGTACCCTTGCGGATAAGACCGCATTCGGATATGTAAAGAACTATTTTGAAGAGCGGGGGCAGCACAAGCGTTCCTGCGAGATCAACCGTATTGTACAGGGGTGTACCGGTATCCGGCGAAGCACCGGTCAGCATCCTGGCGGAATTATTGTACTCCCAATGGGAGAGGAAATAGAGAAATTTACCCCGGTCCAGTACCCGGCGAACGATTCCAGCAGTGGATTTATCACCACCCATTTTGACTACCATTCCATTGATGGAAACCTGCTGAAGCTGGATATTCTGGGACACGATGATCCCACCATGATCCGTACCCTTGAGGATATGACAGACCTGAATGCAAGAGAGGTTCCTCTTGATGACAAGGCGGTTATGTCACTTTTTGCCAGTACAGAAGCTCTTGGAATTGATCCGAAGGATATCGGCGGCTGCAAGCTTGGCTGTCTGGGAATTCCAGAGTTTGGTACTGATTTTGCCATGCAGATGCTTGTGGATACCAAGCCGAAATATTTTTCTGATCTGGTCCGTATTGCCGGACTTTCCCACGGTACGGATGTATGGCTGGGAAATGCGCAGACACTGATCGAAGAGGGAAAAGCTACTATTTCCACGGCAATCTGTACCCGAGATGATATTATGATCTACCTGATCGGTCAGGGTGTGGAAAGTGGTCTTGCCTTTACTATTATGGAGAGCGTCCGTAAAGGAAAAGGTCTCCGAGATGAGTGGATCACCACTATGAAAGAACACGGCGTTCCGGACTGGTACATCTGGTCCTGCAAAAAAATCAAATACATGTTCCCGAAAGCCCATGCGGCAGCTTACGTTATGATGGCATACAGAATCGCCTGGTTCAAGGTATTCCAGCCGCTGGCTTATTACGGTGCATATTTCAGTATCCGTGCCACAGCTTTTTCCTATGAACTGATGTGTATGGGAAAAGAAAAGCTGGAGTTTTATATGGCAGAGATACGCAAGAAAGGGGACGCTGCATCCAAAAAAGAGCAGGATACCCTGAAAGATATGCGTATTGTCCAGGAAATGTATGCAAGAGGTTATGATTTTATGCCCATTGATATTTACCGGGCGAAGGCACATCGTTTCCAGATCATAGAAGGAAAACTGATGCCGTCCATTGATTCTATAGAAGGTCTTGGAGATAAGGCGGCAGATGCTGTAGTGGATGCTGCTGTACAGGGAAGATTTCTTTCCAAGGATGATTTCCGTGACAGGACCAAGGTCAGCAAGACCGTAATTGATTTGATGGATAAACTTGGATTATTTGGAGATATTCCACAGTCCAATCAGATTTCATTGTTTGATTTCTAACGCTGGTTAAATAAGAGTAATATGAATTTAGGAGGTTCCATGAAAACAGAAGAACTGCGCTACCTACAACGTCTGGCGGAGCTCTACCCCACTATCGGGAAGGCTTCTACAGAGATCATCAACCTTCAGTCCATTCTCAATCTTCCAAAAGGCACCGAGCATTTTCTTTCCGATATCCACGGAGAGTACGAAGCTTTTTCCCATGTGCTTCGAAACGGTTCGGGAGCTGTGCGAAAGAAGATAGATGATGTATTTGGACATACCTTAAGCAACAGTGACAAGCGTTCCCTGGCAACTCTCGTGTATTACCCGAAGGAAAAAATTGCCTATGTGAAGAAAAAAGAGTCTGATATGCAGAACTGGTACAAGATCACCCTGTACCGTCTTATTGAAGTGTGCAAGACAACTGCCTCCAAATATACCAGATCCAAGGTTCGTAAGGCATTGCCTTCGGATTATGCATATGTGATCGAAGAGCTGATCACGGAGAAAGCAGAAGTTCTGGATAAAGAGGCTTATTACGATTCCATTGTGGATACCATTATAGATATCGGCAGGGCAGAGAACTTCATTATCGCTCTTGCTGAACTGATCCAGAGACTGGTTGTAGACCACCTTCATGTGCTTGGAGATATATATGACAGAGGTCCCGGTCCTCATTTTATTATGGACAGACTGATGGATTATCATTCTCTGGATATTCAGTGGGGAAACCATGATGTGGTATGGATGGGCGCCGCTGTAGGACAGGCTGCCTGTATGGCCACAGTGATCCGTAACAGTATCCGTTACGGCAATCTGGATATTCTGGAGGATGGTTATGGAATCAATATGATGCCTCTTGCTGCTTTTGCCATGGAGATTTACGGGGATGATCCCTGCCAGGTATTTGAAGTACATGGCAATCCTTCCAATTACAATGCTCTTGAGAAAGAGCTGAGCAGGAAAATGCACAAAGCCATTTCCATTATCCAGTTTAAGCTGGAAGGGGTACTGGCGAAAGAACATCCGGATTTTCATATGGAGAATCGATGCGTTATGGAGGGGATTGATCCGGAGAAGGGCACTGTGCAGCTGCCGGATGGAAGTGTGCATAATCTTCTGGACACCCATTTTCCAACCATTGACTGGGGACATCCTTATGAGCTGACAGATGGGGAAAAAGAAGTAGTGGAGCGCCTGAGCTCAGCATTTCGAAACTGCGAGAAGCTTCAGAACCACATGCAGCTGCTTCTGGATAAAGGCGGCCTTTATAAGACCTATAACGGGAACCTTCTTTTCCATGGAAGTATTCCGCTGAACGAAGATGGAACTCTGAAAGAGGTTGAGATTTACGGTGAGACTTGTAAAGGCAAGGCACTTTATGATAAACTGGAAGCCTACGTAAGAAAAGCTTTTTTTACCGTAGATGAGAAGGAGAAGAAAGCAAGCCAGGATATTCTGTGGTATATCTGGGCCGGGCCTAATTCTCCCCTTTATGGAAAAGATAAAATGACTACCTTCGAGCGTTATTTTATCGCAGATAAAGAGACACACAAAGAGAAAAAGAATGCCTACTATCACCTCTGGGAAAAAGAAGAGGTAGTAAATCGTATGCTGGAAGAATTCGGGCTGGATCCGGATGAGGGGCATATTATCAATGGTCACGTGCCTGTTCATCAGCTGGAGGGAGAGAATCCGGTGAAATGTGATGGCAAGGTGATCGTAATTGACGGTGGTTTTTGTGAGGCATACCGGAATGTGACCGGTATTGCCGGATATACTCTTGTTTACAGTTCCTATGGTCTGAGCCTGACTGCCCATGAGCCTTTTACTTCGGCGGAAGATGCAGTGGAAACAGAGAGGGACATTGTGTCCAACCGTGTGGCTGTCCGCTATAATCCAAGGCGTGCCCTTGTGGGAGATACGGATAACGGTAAGGCACTGAAAGAACGAATTCAGGAGCTGAAACAGCTTTTGGATGCCTACAGAAAAGGCGTTATAAAGGAGAAAAAATAAGGAGACTAAGGAAAAATGGGTGGAATTTTTGGTGTTGCGTCAAAGTCTGATTGTGTAATGGATCTTTTTTTTGGAATTGATTATCACTCCCATCTGGGTACAAGAAGGGGCGGAATGACCGTTTATAGCAGGAGCAGTGGATTTAACCGCGTGATCCATAATATTGAGAACTCACCGTTCCGTACCAAATTTGACAAGGATGTGGCAGAGATGGAAGGCAATCTTGGAATAGGCTGTATTTCTGACAATGAACCGCAGCCTCTTCTGGTGCGTTCCCATCTGGGAAATTTTGCAATTACAACAGTAGGCAAGATCAATAATATAGAAGCTTTGGTAGAGAAATGCTTCAAAGACGGGCATACCCATTTTCTGGAGATGAGCGGTGGCAGTGTGAATCCTACAGAGGTAACGGCAGCGCTGATCAATCAGAAGGACAGTATTGTTGAGGGAATCCGCTATGCACAGGAGATGATCGAGGGCTCTATGACCCTTCTTCTTATGACAGGGGAGGGCATTTACGCAGCACGCGACCGTTATGGAAGAACTCCTCTTGTAATCGGCAAGAAGGAAGATGCATGCTGTGCTTCTTTTGAAAGTCATGCCTACATTAATCTTGGCTATGAAGACCTGAAAGAGCTGGGACCTGGAGAGATTGATTTTATTACCCCGGAGGGAGCCCAGGTTCTGCAGAAGCCAGGAGACAAGATGCGAATCTGTTCTTTCCTCTGGGTATATTATGGATATCCAACCTCCACTTATGAGGGGGTAAATGTAGAGGAAATGCGTTACAAATGCGGCGATATTCTGGCAGGAAGAGATGCCGGAGAAGTGAATCCGGATCTGGTTGCAGGAGTACCGGATTCCGGTATTGCACATGCCATCGGCTATGCTAACCGCTCTGGTGTGCCGTTTGCCCGTCCGTTTATTAAATATACGCCCACATGGCCAAGATCTTTTATGCCGACTCAGCAGAGCCAGCGAAATCTTATCGCCAGAATGAAACTGATCCCAGTACATAAACTGATCAAAGATAAAAGCCTCCTTATGATTGACGACTCTATCGTAAGAGGTACCCAGCTTCGTGAGACAACAGAATTCCTCTATAACAATGGTGCTAAGGAGGTTCATATCAGACCTGCCTGCCCGCCGCTTTTATATGGATGTAAGTACCTGAATTTCTCACGCTCTAAGTCAGAGATGGATCTGATCACAAGAAGGATCATTGCGAAACGTGAAGGGGACAATGTATCAGACAGGATTTTGCAGGATTATGCAAATCCGGATTCTACAAACTACAAAGAAATGCTGGAAGAAATCCGCAAGGAACTGAATTTTACATCCCTGAAATATCATCGTCTGGATGATCTGAAGAAGTCAATTGATATTGAACCGTGCAAGCTTTGCACTTATTGCTGGAACGGACAGGAATAAACAGGAGGTGACTGCCTGTGAAAAAGCACAACAAAGATGTACTAAAAGCAACGCTGTTTGCCTTGATCGCCATATTTATCATGATTGGAGCAGCGGGGCTTCTGTTTGCCGAACATAAGAAAAAGATTCAGAAGGAGCAGCAGAAGAAGGCTGCTATTGAGGCTTTGGAAAGGGTGCCCACAGTGACACCGACTCCAGCGGCTACAGCCACGCCCACACCGGAGCCTACGGCCACAGTGACACCGACTCCTGTGATCACCCGGGCACCGGCGTTCGTGGCAAATGATTATATGGGAACCTGGTACAGTAAGGATGGACTGGTGACACTGTCTATAGACGACCTTACCCTGAAGTCTGTTACTTTTACTTTTTCTCAGGCTGGTGGCAATGCCGGCACTAAGGTTTCGGAAGCTTCGGACACTGCAAAAGTGGCTGGAAATGCAGCAAAGCTTTCCTTTACAGATTCCTGGGGAAACCAGGTGCGTGGAAATATGACCTTTGATCAGGGCAGACTTTATCTGCGCCTAAATACAGCTTCCCCTGCAGAGGGTGCCGGGGTGACACCAAAGGTAGATGGGGTCCTTACAAGGGAGAAAGCCGCTTCAGTGACACAGGCACCTTCAGTGACTCCGGCTGATAATACAGATAAAACGGATCTCTCTTCCCAGGATTATATATTCCCGGACAGCAACAGCCGATATCTTACAGATGAGGATTTGTCGGGCTATTCATCTGACCAGCTGGAACTGGCGAAAAATGAGATTTACGCCCGACATGGCAGGAAATTTGTGACACAGAGAATTGCGGATTATTTTAACAGTAAATCCTGGTATAAGGGAACTGTGGAGCCGGAGACCTTTGATGCAGATACTTCTGTATTTAATGAATATGAAGTCGCAAATATTCAGAAAATTGCAGATACGGAAGGGAAGCTTCGAAGTGAAGGAAAGTAACTGATATATGAAAAAAACTTTACGGAATGTTACGCGTGAATGGTAATAACTTTATTTATGGTATACAAAATGAGGGGGAAATCGCATCCCCCTCATTTTGTACCTGCTGAGTACCTTTACAATTACGGCATTTTTTTATTATCAGTACGGCCAACCAGATAGTCAATGCTGGTTTCATAATAATTTGCAAGGCGGATCAGCATTTCGATTGGAATGTTCCTGGAGCCAGTTTCGTAGTGGGAGTAGGAACGCTGGCTGATGTGAAGGATATCACTGATCTGCTTCTGGGACAGATCAGCGTCTGTCCGAAGGTCTTGAATTCTCTGAAATTTCATAGGTTCACCTCTTTTTCTTCTGTAGAGTCTGCAGGGACCAAATGTAACGAATAACGAAAACCGTCTGGCCCCGAATCCTTTCAGAAAGTATAAATCAGAACGAAATGCACTATTGCAATTCAGAGCAAAATGGGCTATAATGAATTTTGTATATCTTTTAATCATATCTTTTTTACTTTTATTCTTTTTTATTCCAGAGACACATTGAAATGGCAGAGCAGGTTCGCATATGGGGAAGAACTGTATCTGCAGAAAGGGATAAGATTGTTTGCAAGTGTTTTATCAGCGGCGATTTCAGGAATGGAAGTCTGCCCGGTTCAGGTGGAAGCTGATGTAAGCAGCGGTCTGCCTTGTTTTACTATGGTTGGATTTCCCAGCACCCAGGTGAAAGAAGCACAGGACAGAGTGCGCACAGCGTTAAAAAATAATGGGATCAGTCTGCCGCCTAAGAAGGTGACTGTGAATCTGGCACCTGCTGATCTGCGAAAAGAGGGGGCCGGTTTTGACCTGCCTGTGGCAGCAGCGGTGCTGGCAGCATCGGGATTTATAGAACCACAGCTTCTTCGGAATGTAATGGTGGTTGGTGAACTCAGTCTGAATGGGGAGGTAAGAAGTGTATCCGGAGTGCTGCCAAGAGTGATCCGGGCAAGGGAACTGGGATGCCGGTACTGTATCATTCCGTTTGAAAACCTGGCAGAAGGAGCTCTGGTGAAGGATATGAAAGTGGTCGGAGTTCAAAATATAAAAGAAGTTTTGAAGCTTGTCTCAGATCCGGATGCATTTGGAAAAGAAAATCAGTTTTCAGAGGTAAATTCAGAAGAGAACCAGGTAGAAGAGAGTCTGGTGGATTTCGGGGAAATCTGTGGTCAGGAGAGTGCCAGAAGAGCTGCTGAGATTGCAGTCAGCGGATTTCACAACATCCTGTTTATCGGCCCTCCGGGCACTGGGAAGACCATGCTTGCCAAAAGAATACCTACGATTATGCCCTCTCTTACTTTTGAGGAAAGCCTGGAGCTTACAAAAATCTACAGCATTGCCGGACTTTTAAGTCCAAAGAGACCATTAATTAAGGCAAGACCCTTTCGAAGTCCGCATCATACCAGTTCGTCTGCAGCTCTGGCTGGAGGCGGAAGGATCCCGGGTCCCGGTGAAGTGACCCTGGCTCACAGAGGCGTTCTGTTTCTGGATGAAATGCCGGAATTTGCAAGAGGCAGCCTGGAAGTGCTGCGACAGCCCCTGGAGGACAAGCAGATCCAGCTGTCAAGGGCAAGTGGAACGTACGTGTTTCCGGCGGGATTTATTCTGGTAGCAGCCATGAACCCCTGTCCCTGCGGCTATTATCCGGATATGAACAAATGCAGGTGCACACCTGGCGAGGTGAGTCATTATCTTCATAAGCTGAGCCAGCCCCTTCTGGAGCGGATCGATCTATGTGCGGATGTGCCGCCTGTTAATTTTTCCCAGATCTCAGAAGAAAAACCGGGAGAAAGTTCTGCCCTTATCCGGAAAAGAGTGGAAAAAGCCAGAAAAATACAGCAGAAACGCTACCAGAATGAGAAAATCTGTTTTAACGGTGAACTGTCCGGGAAGCAGATCCGGAAATACTGTGTGCTGACAGAAAATGCTCTTCAGGTGGCAAAAAATGCTTTTGAGCTTATGGAACTTAGTGCAAGATCCTATCACCGGATTTTGAAGGTTTCACGCACGATTGCGGATATGGAAGGGGAGGAACTGATACACACAAGACATGTTGCAGAAGCCCTTACTTACAAAGCATTTGATAAGAAGTACAGAAGCTGAATGAATTTATTCATAAAACCGCACACAGGGAGGTATTTTAGTATGGAAGCAATGCAGAAAATCAAATGTTTAACTATAGAGGATTCCAATTTTCCAGATCGTTTGAGAAAACTTTCCGGAATGCCCAAAAAACTGTACTACATCGGAAACCTGCCAGATCCGAAGAAGCCTGCTGCAGCAGTGGTAGGTGCTCGCATGTGCAGTCCTTATGGCAGATGTCAGGCATTTAAATATGCAAGAACCATGGCAAGCTACGGTGTGCAGATCATCAGTGGAATGGCAAGAGGGATTGATGCAGAGGGGCATAAAGGTGCACTGGATACGGACACTCCTACTTTTGCAGTACTGGGAAGCGGAGTGGACGTGTGTTATCCCAATTCTAACAGATGGCTTTATCAGCGGATTCTGGAAAAAGGCGGTGGGATCATCAGCGAGCTTCCCCCGGGCTCTCCGCCTGTGAACTGGGCGTTCCCGGCAAGAAACCGGATCATCAGCGGACTTTCCGATGCTGTTCTTGTGGTAGAAGCCAAGGAACAGAGTGGTTCTTTGATCACTGCAAACTTTGCCCTGGAACATGGACACAGTGTTTATGCCCTTCCGGGAGCTGTGACAGAGGAACTGAGCAGAGGCTGCAACAAACTGATCTTCGATGGTGCAGGAATCGCTTACAGCCCGGAAATCATGCTTATGGAATGGGGAATCGAGGCAAAAAACAGACCTCAAAATGTGGAAAAAAAGAAGTTGGGGCTTGCACCGGATTTGGATTTGGTGTATAGTGGTCTCGATTTACGACCTGAAAATCTGGATAATTTAATACGGAAAACCGGTTTTTCAGCATCAAAAGTCTGTGCTCTTCTGACAGAACTTCAGCTAATGGGGCTTGTGGGAGAGACAGGCAGACAATACTACAGAATATCAGGGGGATAATTTGTAGTGTATGTAGACTGAATACAAAGTAGGAGAGGTAGTATGGCTAAATATCTGGTGATAGTTGAGTCACCTGCAAAAGTAAAGACAATAAAGAAATTTCTTGGGGCAAATTATGAGGTAGAGGCATCTAATGGACATGTCCGTGATTTTCCCAAGAGTCAGTTTGGAATAGATGTGGAGAATGATTTCGAGCCGAAATATATAACCATCCGCGGTAAGGGGGAATTGCTTGCCAAACTTCGCAAGGCAGCCAAAAAAGCTGATAAGATTTATCTTGCCACTGACCCTGACCGTGAAGGAGAAGCAATTTCCTGGCACTTGATGCAGGCTCTGAAAGAAGATCCGGATAAAATGCACCGAATCACTTTCAACGAGATCACAAAGACTGCTGTAAAGGATTCCCTGAAGCATGCACGAGGTCTGAATATGAATCTTGTAGATGCACAGCAGGCGAGAAGAATGCTGGACCGTATGGTGGGTTATACCATCAGTCCGCTTCTCTGGGCGAAAGTAAAGAGAGGCTTAAGTGCTGGCCGTGTGCAGTCTGTTGCACTTCGCATCATTTGTGACAGGGAGGAGGAGATTAATTCTTTTATCCCGGAAGAATACTGGAGCCTGAATGGTGAATTCCTTGTGGATGGCGAGAAAAAGCCTCTGGAGGCTAAATTCTACGGAACAGACAAGAAGATGGATATCCACAATAAAGCTGAGATGGATGAGATTCTTAAGGTTCTTGAGAACGAAGAATTTGAGATCTCTGAGGTGAAAAAAGGCGAGAGAATCAAGAATGCTCCGCTTCCTTTTACTACCAGTACCCTGCAGCAGGAGGCATCCAAAACACTGAATTTTTCCACCCAGAAGACTATGCGTCTGGCACAGCAGCTTTATGAGGGTGTTGACATCAAGGGCAACGGTACTGTAGGTGTGATCACATACCTTCGTACTGATTCTGTACGTATTTCTGACGAGGCAGATGCGGCAGCAAGAAGCTACATCAGCAGCCAGTATGGAGAAGAATATGTGTCAGAAACTGCCAAGACAGTGAAGAAGGGACAGAAGATCCAGGATGCTCATGAGGCTATCCGCCCAACTGATATCAGCCGTACACCTGTACAGATAAAAGAATCCCTTACACGAGATCAGTTCCGATTGTATCAGCTGATCTGGAAGCGGTTTGCGGCCAGCCGTATGGCTCCTGCAAAGTATGAGACTACCTCTGTAAAAGTGGCTGGTGGAGATTATACGTTCACTGTGTCCGCTTCCAAGGTGGCATTTGACGGCTTCCTTTCGGTATATATGCAGGAAGAGGATATGAAGAAGGGAAATGTGTTAAGCCAGAGCCTGAGTAAAGGCATGAAGCTGAAGCTGAAAGAGTTAAAGCCGGAACAGCATTTTACCCAGCCGCCGGCACATTATACAGAGGCTTCCCTGGTAAAGACCATGGAGGAACTTGGAATCGGCCGTCCGAGTACTTATGCACCGACCATCACCACCATTATCAGCCGCCGTTATGTTTCAAAGGAGCAGCGTAACCTTTATGTGACAGAGTTGGGCGAGGTGGTAAACAGTATTATGAAACAGGCGTTCCCAAGCATTGTGGACGTGAATTTCACGGCTACCATGGAGGGACTTCTGGACTGTGTGGAGAATGGTACTGTACAGTGGAAGACAGTAGTCCGGAACTTCTATCCGGATCTGAAACATGATGTGGATGCTGCCCAGGAAGAGCTGGAGAAAGTAGACATCCATGATGAAGAGACCGATGTGATCTGTGATAACTGTGGTCGTCATATGGTGATTAAATATGGTCCTCACGGACGTTTCCTTGCATGCCCGGGATTTCCGGAATGCCGCAATACCAAGCCTTACTATGAAAAGATTGGTGTAGCCTGCCCGAAGTGTGGTAAGGAAGTGGTGCTTAAGAAGACGAAGAAAGGCCGTAAGTATTACGGCTGTGAAGATAATCCGGAATGTGACTTTATGTCATGGCAGAAGCCGTCGGATAAGAAATGTCCGGTGTGCGGAAGCTACATGGTGGAAAAAGGAAATAAACTGGTGTGCAGCCAGGAGACCTGTGGCTATGTAGAAGCCAGGCCGAAGGATGAAAAAGAAAATTAAGGTTGCTGTGAAGGGTGCGAGCAGTAACAAATTAAGGAATTTCCGGGGAAAATCCCCTGCAAGGCAGCTGTATTATGTTTTGCAGGGGATTTTTTAAATAAAAGCTCTATTACTTCCATTGTTTGATGAATAGTTTCAAAAACGTGATATTTTCAGAAAAGCTAAACAAAATTGAAAAATAGTAAAAAATAGCTTGTAAATAGTTTGAAAAACGTGTAGTATTAGAATAACAGTTAAAGCCAGAGCATGTCTGAAAAGGCTTTCTGCAAAGTGGAGCGTACAGATTGCGGGAATGATTTTTTTAACAGGCTCTCATGTAACAAAAGCGAAGGGAGGACAAAATGAGCGTTCAGTTACTTGATAAAACAAGAAAAATCAATAAACTTCTCCATAACAGCAGTTCCAGCAAGGTGGTTTTTAATGATATCTGCCAGGTTCTGATGGATACTTTAAGTTCTAATATCCTGGTTCTCAGCAAGAAAGGCAAGGTGCTTGGTGTAAGTTTTTGCCCGGGAGTTGAGGAAATCCGGGAACTGATAGCTGATGAGGTGGGCGGTCATGTTGACCCTCTGCTGAATGAGCGCTTTTTAGGAGTATTATCCACCAAAGAGAACGTGAATCTCCAGACACTTGGCTTTGAGCATGTTTCCAGCAGCTATCAGGGAATCATCAATCCTATTGATATTGCAGGAGAACGTCTTGGAACGGTGTTTATGTACCGCAAGGATCGTCCATACGATATTGAGGATATTATTGTCAGTGAATACGGCACCACAGTTGTAGGTCTTGAGATGATGCGAGCTGTACATGAAGAGAATGCTGAGGAAGACCGAAAGAAACAGGTTGTGAAATCTGCTTTTAACACACTTTCTTTCTCTGAACTGGAAGCTATCATCCATATTTTTGATGAGCTTGACGGAGATGAGGGAATTCTTGTTGCCAGCAAGATTGCAGACAGAGTAGGTATTACCAGATCAGTAATCGTAAATGCACTCCGCAAGTTCGAGAGCGCGGGCGTTATTGAGTCCCGGTCATCCGGTATGAAGGGAACCTATATCAAGGTTCTCAATGAAGTGATCTTTGATGAATTAGAAGAGATTAAGGCCCAGAGAAATAAAAAGGCCTGAGTGAATTCAATAAATAATAAACAAGTGTACAGAAGAACTGTTTTCTTTCGAACGTGTTTGAAAAAGGCTTTCTGCAAATTGTGAAATGCAGATTGCGGGAATGATTTTTCAAACACGCTCTGGAGGGCAGTTCTTTTTTTGTGTGTAACAGGAAAATTCATTGGAATTCACTATTACACCAAAAAGTTTTAACGGTCAGGCTTCAAAAGCGGCGAAACAAAAAAATCAGAAAATTTTTAAAGTGAGAAAACAAGAGAAAAAAAGAGCATAAAAGAGAATAAAACAGAATATACTTGAAAATGTAACTATGAAAAGAGTTGCACAAATAACGATAATTCAATAATATAATGAACAGTGATTAGCACTCAGCAATAATGAGTGCTAGTAAGAAAAAGGAAAACAATTCTAAAGGAGGACATAGATCATGAAATTAGTTCCATTAGGCGACAGAGTTGTATTAAAACAGTTAGAAGCAGAAGAGACAACAAAATCCGGTATCGTTCTTCCGGGACAGGCACAGGAGAAACCACAGCAGGCAGAGGTAATCGCTGTAGGACCTGGCGGAGTCGTTGACGGGAAAGAAGTGAAAATGGAAGTTACTGTAGGCGACAAGGTTATCTATTCCAAATATTCAGGAACAGAGGTTAAGCTTGACGGTGAAGAGTATATCATCGTAAAACAGAGCGATATTCTTGCAATTGTGAAATAAGACATAACCTTATAAATAACTTGAAATCAGGAGGATGATTCATTATGGCAAAAGAGATTAAATATGGCGCAGAAGCCAGAACAGCATTAGAGGCTGGTGTAAATAAACTTGCTGATACCGTAAGAGTAACACTTGGTCCGAAAGGAAGAAACGTAGTACTTGATAAACAGTTCGGTGCTCCGCTTATCACAAACGATGGTGTTACAATCGCAAAAGAGATCGAGCTTGAGGATGCTTTCGAGAACATGGGAGCTCAGCTGATCAAGGAAGTTGCATCCAAGACAAACGATGTAGCTGGTGATGGTACTACAACTGCTACTGTACTTGCCCAGGCAATGGTTCATGAAGGAATGAAGAATCTGGCAGCAGGTGCTAACCCGATCGTTATGAGACGCGGTATGAAGAAAGCTACAGATGCTGCTGTAGAAGCAATTAAGAACATGAGCCAGAAAGTAAGCGGAAAGAAACAGATCGCAAACGTTGCATCTATTTCCGCCGGAGATAAAGAAGTCGGAGAGCTTGTTGCAAATGCAATGGAAAAAGTTTCCAACGACGGTGTTATTACTGTAGAAGAGTCCAAGACCATGCACACAGAGCTTGACCTTGTAGAAGGTATGCAGTTTGACCGTGGATATATTTCCGCATACATGTCCACTGATATGGAGAAGATGGAAGCAAACCTTGAGGATCCATATATTCTGATCACAGACAAGAAAATCTCCAACATTCAGGAAGTTCTTCCGCTGCTGGAGCAGATCGTACAGGCTGGAGCAAAACTTCTTATCATCGCTGAAGATGTTGAGGGTGAGGCTCTTACCACTCTGATCGTAAACAAATTAAGAGGAACCTTCCAGGTAGTAGCTGTAAAAGCTCCTGGCTATGGTGACAGAAGAAAAGAAATGCTTCAGGATATCGCAATTCTGACAGGTGGTACTGTAATTTCTGACGAGGTAGGTCTTGAACTGAAAGATGCTACAATGGCTCAGTTAGGACGTGCAAAATCTGTTAAAGTTGCAAAAGAGAATACTGTTATTGTCGATGGTATGGGAGATAAAGAAGCAATTGCCAATCGTGTTGCCCAGATCCGTGCTCAGATTGAGGAGACAAAATCTGATTTCGACAGAGAGAAGCTTCAGGAAAGACTTGCAAAACTTGCAGGCGGTGTAGCAGTGGTTCGTGTTGGTGCAGCTACTGAGACTGAGATGAAAGAAGCAAAACTTCGTATGGAAGATGCTCTTGCAGCTACCAGAGCAGCTGTTGAAGAAGGAATCATTGCAGGAGGCGGTTCTGCATATATCCACGCTTCCAAAGAGGTTGCAAAACTTGCGGCAGATCTTGAGGGAGATGAGAAGACTGGTGCAAACATCATCCTGAAAGCACTGGAAGCTCCGCTGTTCCGTATTGCTGCTAATGCAGGTCTTGAAGGTGCAGTTATCATCAACAAAGTAAGAGAGTCTGAGCCAGGTGTTGGTTTTGATGCTCTGAACGAGAAATATGTAAACATGGTAGACGAGGGAATCCTTGATCCTGCAAAGGTTACAAGAAGTGCTCTTCAGAACGCAACAAGTGTTGCTTCTACTCTGCTTACAACTGAGTCTGTTGTTGCAAATATCAAAGAAGATACTCCGGCAATGCCAGCTGGCGGTCAGGGTATGGGAATGATGTAATTTCCGGCAGCGGAAAACAGAACGGAAAATCCATGAAAGGATTTTTGAAGGTATAATTCAGAACTCATAAGGGTCGGTGTCAAAGACGCTGGCCCTTTTGCATTCAATAAAAGTCATTTTTTACTGTTACTGTGTATTGGCAATATTCCGTGTTTTATCAGGAACAATGTTCACAGGAAAACTTTTGTGTGTTATACTTAGAACAACATGCCGGCTGGCAAAAAAAACAAAGGAGAATTGTAATATGAGCGATTTGTATTCCGAGCTGCTTGTAAAAAAAGAGCGGACCGCAAAGGACAGGCTGGTAAAAGGCAGTATCATTGCACTGATCGTGCTTCTGGTACTCGCAGGACTGTTTATTATGCCCCCGCTTCTGATCGCGGCAATTGTACTGGGAGTCTGTGCCTATCTTTTTATTTTTCCAGGAACTGATCTGGAATTTGAGTACTTGTTTGTAAACGGAGAACTTGACATTGACAAGATCATGGCAAAGTCCAAGCGAAAAAGAGTAAAAAGCCTGAATATTACAGAATGTGATATTATGGCACCCCTTAATTCACACAGAATGGACTATTACAACAGCAACCAGAAGCTGAAGGTACAGGATTTTTCCTCCGGAAATCCGGAACATAAGCGTTTTGCAATTGTCTGCCGCGATGGCGCAGAAACCTGCAAAGTAATTATCGAGCCAGATGAAATATTGGCAAAAACCATGAGAAACACTGCTCCGAGCAAAGTATTTTTAGATTAATTTACTAGATTGACACACTTTTAGTTTTTTGCTACACTAATCTACAAACCAAAGACACAATAAGACAAGGGAGGAAAAGCAATGGGTACTATCATTGGTGAAGGCATTACTTTCGACGACGTCCTTTTAGTTCCGGCGTACTCCAAAGTAATCCCGAATCAAGTTGACGTTTCAACTTACCTTACAAAGAAGATTAAACTGAACATTCCCATGATGAGTGCAGGAATGGACACCGTTACTGAGTACAATATGGCGATTGCCATGGCACGTCAGGGAGGTATCGGTATCATTCACAAGAACATGTCTATCGAGGCGCAGGCAGAAGAGGTGGACAAGGTTAAGCGTTCTGAGAATGGTGTTATCACAGATCCGTTTTTCTTATCTCCGGAACATACATTGAAGGATGCCAATGACTTAATGGCGAAATTCCGTATTTCCGGTGTCCCGATCACAGAAGGCAAGAAGCTGGTAGGTATTATTACCAACCGTGATCTGAAGTTTGAGACAGATTTCAGCAAGAAGATCAAAGAGTCCATGACATCTGAGGGACTGATCACAGCCAAAGAAGGTATTACACTGGAAGAGGCGAAAGAGATCCTTGCGAAATCCCGTAAAGAGAAATTACCCATTGTAGATGATGATTTTAACTTAAAAGGACTTATCACCATCAAGGATATTGAAAAACAGATTAAATATCCTTTGGCTGCCAAAGATGAACAGGGACGTCTTCTCTGTGGAGCTGCTGTTGGTATTACCGCCAACGTGCTTGCCCGTGTAGATGCACTTGTGAAGGCAAATGTTGATGTCATCGTTGTTGATTCTGCTCATGGTCATTCTGAGAATATCCTCCGTGCTGTACGAGAAATCAAGGCTGCATATCCGGAGCTTCAGGTTATCGCAGGAAACGTTGCCACAGGAGCCGCTACCAAGGCTCTGATTGATGCTGGTGTAGATGCAGTTAAGGTCGGAATCGGACCTGGCTCTATCTGTACCACCCGTGTAGTTGCAGGTATTGGTGTACCGCAGATCACAGCAGTCATGGATTGCTATGAGGTTGCCAAGAGATATGGTATTCCGATTATTGCAGACGGTGGTATCAAGTATTCAGGCGATGTTACCAAGGCAATCGCAGCTGGTGCAAACGTTTGTATGATGGGAAGCATGTTCGCCGGATGCGATGAGAGCCCGGGAACTTTCGAGTTATATCAGGGAAGAAAATATAAAGTATACCGTGGAATGGGATCCATTGCAGCTATGGAGAATGGCAGCAAGGACCGTTACTTCCAGGAGAATGCCAAGAAGCTTGTTCCGGAAGGTGTGGAAGGACGTGTTGCATACAAGGGACACCTTGAGGACACTGTATTCCAGCTGATCGGAGGACTTCGCTCCGGTATGGGATACTGTGGAGCTGAGAATATTGAAGCACTGAAACAGAATGGTAAATTCGTGAAGATTTCTGCTGCTTCCCTGAAAGAGTCTCACCCACATGACATTCACATTACAAAAGAAGCACCGAACTACAGTGTGGATGACAAATAATGAAAAGAAAATCTGCAAGGCCGTCTTTTTCAAGGCGGCCTTCTTTTAACAAAAGAGAAAAAACAGATAAGGGCGGCAGAATCCGTCAGAGAAATCAGCGTCTGGCATTACTGGTGCTTCTTTTGCTTCTGGTTGTGACAGGAGTGGTTATTCTGATGGTAAGGAAAGGACAGAAGCAGGAGGAAAGTGCAGAGACATTCCAGGAAACGAATGATCATACGAATTATGGACCGGAAGAATGGATGTCCCAGGGTGCTCCCTACATAGATGTACAATTATTGACTCCAAATGAGTATTCCAGGCCTCAGCTGCCCCTGAATGGAGCTGATTACATAGCGATCCATTATACAGCCAATCCCGGTGCCACAGCCCAGAATAACAGGGATTATTTTGAGAATCTTTCCATTTCTCATGAGGCGAAAGTAAGCAGCCATTTTGTAGTAGGACTGGAGGGTGAAGTGATCCAGTGTATTCCTACCTCGGAGATGTCTTATGCGACTAACTCAAGGAATGTGGACAGTATTTCCATTGAGTGCTGTCATAAAGATGATACCGGCGTTTTTGAACAGGAAACTTATGATTCTGTGGTAAAGCTGGCTGCATGGCTGTGCGCCCGATTTGGGCTGACCTCAGAGCAGGTGATCCGGCATTATGATGTGACAGGCAAGGAATGCCCCAAGTATTATGTGGATCATCCGGATGCCTGGGAGCAGATGAAGGCGGATATCAGTGCACAGATCACAATAGATCAGGGCTTGATGGGGATTTCCTGAGAAAAAAGTACGGACTATATCCATAAATTTGCTTATGCAGGCATTGCGACCAGTAACCACAAAAAGTTACTGGTCATTGGTAACGTTCCGCGAGGTGTTTTTTGTGAACAAAGTTCACAGAAAACCCGAGAATCTCAGCGCGAAATCATGCGAATGCATGATTTCTGTGCATCGCGAAGCGTGTTACTGGTCACTCCGTGACCAGTAACCACAAAAAAATTGTACATAAAAGAAAAAGATTTCCCATCTTGAAATAACGAAAAAAATATTGTAGTATAAAAAAGAACTGCATGACTGGCGGATCGTGGGAATACCCACAGGGAGTGCAGTGATATCATTGTGTCGACCGCCTGGGCAGCCTGGAAGAGGGGCTTCCCAGGCGTTTTTTATACACGCAGCCAGTATAAGCGTATGCCAGAGTGTGTTTGAAAATCTGGTGGCTGCGGTAATATACTCATGTAAATTTCGAAAGGAGAACATCTGCATGGAAATGATAGCATTGGACAAAGAACTGAAGGAAAATTCTTACCCGGGACGAGGAATCATCATTGGCCGCAGCGCTGATGGAACGAAGGCAGTTACCGCTTACTTTATTATGGGAAGAAGTGAGAACAGCCGCAATCGTGTATTTGTGGAGGATGGAGAGGGAATCCGCACACAGGCATTTGACCCTTCCAAACTGGTAGATCCAAGCCTGATCATTTATGCACCTGTCCGCGTACTTGGAAATAAAACAATTGTGACAAACGGTGACCAGACAGACACTATTTACGAAGGAATGGATCATCAGCTCACTTTTGAGCAGTCTTTACGTTCCAGAGAGTTTGAGCCAGATGCACCAAACTATACACCACGTATTTCCGGAATTATGCATGTAGAGAACGGCACTTACAGTTATGCAATGTCCATTTTGAAAAGCAATAATGGAGATCCTTCTTCCTGCAACCGTTACACTTTTGCATATCAGAATGCAAAGGCCGGTGAGGGACATTTTATCCATACTTATAAATGTGATGGAAACCCGCTGCCAAGCTTTGAGGGCGAGCCGAAGCTTGTTCGGATTCCGGATAACATGGATGCGTTTGCAGATATGTTGTGGGAGAGCCTGAATGAAGACAATAAGGTTTCACTTTTTGTGAGATACATTGATATCGAGACTGGTAAATATGAATCAAAAATTATCAACAAGAATCACTGAAAATGAAGCTTTCCGTTTTTTGTAAATTATATTCGCAAAACGGAATGCCTTACAGAATAGTACCTACTGAATCGTTACCTTAAAAGATAAAATGGAGGAGATAACCATGAAAGAGTTAGAATTAAAATACGGCTGTAACCCAAATCAGAAACCATCTAAAATATACATGGAAGATGGAAGTGAACTGCCAATTAAAGTACTTTCCGGAAAACCTGGATATATTAACTTTCTGGATGCCTTTAACGGCTGGCAGCTGGTGCGTGATCTGAAAAAGGCAACCGGACTTCCTGCAGCTACTTCTTTTAAACATGTTTCCCCGGCAGGTGCTTCCATTGGTCTTCCGCTTACAGAGACGCTTGCAAAAATCTACTGGGTAGAGGATATGGACTGGCAGAATTTTTCACCGCTTGCATGTGCATATGCCCGTGCAAGAGGCGCAGACAGAATGTCTTCCTTCGGTGATTTTATTTCCCTTTCTGATGTATGTGACAAAGACACAGCACTTCTGATCAAGAGAGAAGTTTCCGACGGTGTGATCGCTCCTGGTTATACAGAGGAGGCACTTGAGGTTCTGAAACAGAAGAAAAAAGGCAACTACAATGTAATTCAGATCGATCCGGAATATGTACCGGCTCCATTAGAGCATAAGCAGGTGTTCGGCGTTACTTTTGAGCAGGGAAGACAGGAGCTTGCAATTGATGATGAGCTGATTTCCAACATCGTAACTGAGAATAAAGAATTATCTGAGGAAGCAAAGCGTGATATGAAAGTTTCCCTGATCATTCTGAAATACACCCAGTCCAATTCCGTATGCTATGTAAAAGACGGACAGGCAATCGGCGTTGGTGCAGGACAGCAGTCAAGAGTTCACTGTACACGTCTTGCAGGACAGAAAGCAGATAACTGGTTCCTTCGCCAAAGCCCGAAAGTATTGAATCTTCCATTTAAGGAAAGTATTTCAAGAGCTGAGCGCGACAATGCTATCGACGTTTACATTGTTGATGAGTATATGGATGTTCTGGCGGATGGAAACTGGGAAAAGACATTCACAGAGAAACCTGCAGTTTTCACAAAGGAAGAGAAGAGAGCATGGCTGGATCAGATGACAGATGTAACATTAGGATCTGATGCGTTCTTTCCATTCAGCGACAATATTGAGCGAGCTTACAAAAGTGGCGTGAAATATATTGCACAGCCAGGCGGTTCTGTGAGAGATGCAGACGTAATCGATACCTGCAACAAATACAATATAGCAATGGCATTTACCGGAATTAGATTATTCCATCACTAAATTGTGCCTGAAAAATCATTCTTGCAATTGAGACGCACATCTTGCGGAAAGTTTTTTCAAACACGTTTTAAGAAAAAATATTGGATTCTGACAGAATAATAAAATGAAGTAATAAAAGGTCTTGTACAAAGTGCAAAGAACTGAAAATTCTTATTGAAAGATGAGTCAATAGAGAATCTTCAGATAGAAAAGCAAATTGTACAAGGCTTTTTTGTTTAAAATAAGATGTCCTTTATAAATTATTTCCGAAAAAATAAGCGGGATTTTCTTATGAAGTATACAAAAGACAGTGACCGCTTTGTAAGGCGGATTCAGACACAAAAAAGCTCCGACTAAATCGGAGCTTCAGAGCGATAGACGGGGCTCGAACCCGCGGTCTCGACCTTGGCAAGGTCGCGCGTTACCAACTACGCCACTATCGCATTTATTGCTGTCAACTGTTTTCCTCAGCGACAAAACATATAATACAGTATAAAATCTATTTTGTCAATGTTTTTTTGAAAAAAATGAAATAATGTTTTTTTTAATGAAAAAATAAAAAAGCTACAATAATAAATGTGAAAAATTTCTAAAAAGCCTGATGGGATTTGAAATAAGAAAATAGCTGTGCTATGATAAACAAAGAGTAGAGGGGAAAATTGAACAGATCAGGAGATATAAATTCATGAAAAAAAGATTTCTGGTTATGGCAGTATGTGTTTCTGCATGTATGCCTGTTTCTGCGCTTGGAGCGGAAATAGCCGGTCCGGCCATTTCAGGTACAGCACAGGAAAATAATGATAATAAAGAAGAAACAGTTTCAGAAGAAGCTGTCGAAAAAAAGGATTCCGGGAAAATCGAGGATGAGATCACGGAAGTCCAGGATACTGTCACAGTAGCGGCAGATACAGATGTATTAGATTATCCTGGCAGAAAAGAGGGGTCTGTGATCGGCGAAGTGCTGGAAGAAGATGAAATCAGCCGGACAGGTACTATTGATGATATCTGGAGCAGGATTCTGTTTGAGGATGATAATGGAGAAGAACAGGTGGGATATATCCCAACCTCTGTTTTGGAGGGGTATGAAGATAAGAATCAGGTAGCTTCAGATGCAACCTCAGATGGAACTGTAGAAGCAGGAATTATACATAAAAGTACAGGAGAGGGCGTATTTGCAGAAGCAGTAGAAGGTGTTACCCAGACAGGGGGAAATGCAGGTGTTCTTGAAGGACAGCCGATTATGGTTTCCGCAGACAGCAGCCTTCGTCCACTTGGTGTTTTCCATATTACCCATTACTGCCAGTGCAGCATTTGCTGCGGTCCGTGGGCAAACGGAATCACATCCACAGGTGTGACAGCTACCACGAACCGTACTATTGCAGTAGATCCAACTGTAATTCCTTACGGTTCTAAAGTAGTTATCAATGGACAGGTCTATGTGGCAGAAGACTGCGGCGGCGCCATTAAGAACAACCGCATTGATATTTATATGGGAAGCCATGCGGAAGCATTGAACAGCGGTGTATTTGATGTAGAAGTTTATCTTTTGGAAGAGGGATCATCCGTTCAGGGTATAGAAGGGATTCAGGAAGGGAATCAAGAATAATATGAAAATTTTGTGAAAAATTGTGCATATTTAGTTCGAAAATGTACTAGCCAATGCGGTACTTCTAGTGTATAATGTTTAGGCAGATACTGCCATGACGTGAATTATGGGAAATCAGAAGGAAAATATGGCAGATTTACAGGATAACAAATAGATAAGGTGAAAACAAAATTATGGTAAAAGTAAAAATTAGCGACTGGAAAGCTGATTCATCCATGGATGAGGCTTATAAGGCACTTCGTACAAACATTCAATTTTGCGGTGCCGACAAAAAGGTGATTGCATTTACAAGCTGTACCCCGAATGAAGGAAAGAGTAATGTAACTTTCCATCTTGCAGCTTCCCTTGCAGAGAGTGGTAAATCTGTACTTTTGATTGATGCAGACCTTCGTAAATCCGTACTTATGGGACGTGTACAGGTTGAGGAAGAAGTGAAGGGACTGACCCACTACCTGTCCAAGCAGGCGAAACTGCAGGACGTTATCTGCGCAACCAATCTTCCCAAGTTTCACATTATTTTTTCCGGTGTTGTACCGCCGAACCCGGCAGAGCTTTTAGGAAGCAGACAGTTTAAAGACATGATCCGTGTTGTAAGAGATGTATATGATTACATTATCATAGATACACCGCCTCTTGGACGAGTAATCGACTGTGCAGTTGTGGCGGATTCCTGCGATGGAACTGTCATTGTAATCGAATCCGGCAGTATCAGCTACCATTTTGTACAGGAGATCAAGGGGCAGCTGGAGAAGACCAACTGTCCGATCATCGGTGCGATTTTGAACAAGGTAGATACTAAGGAATATGGTAAATACGGTAAGTATGGTAAATATGGCAAATATGGCAAGTACGGAGAATACGGAAAATATTGATCCGTCATTATTCGAGATTGTTATATGAAAAGATTGGAAATGGGCGAAGCGAATGAAAGGTATTTATGATATTCACTGTCATATTGTTCCGGGAGTTGATGATGGAGCGAAGGATCTCAAGACATCTGTACGCATGCTCCAGAAGGAATATGATGATGGTGTCCGCAACATTATTGCCACTCCGCATTTTCGATATGATATGTTTGAGCCGTCTCTGGAACAGGTTAAGAAGCAGTTCCTTCGTGTGAGGAAGGCTGCCGCTGAGATTGGAGAAGACGGTATTCAGATGTATCTGGGCTGCGAGCTTCATTCCAGTATGGATATGACAGACTGTCTGAAAAAAGGGGAAAGACTTACCATGTCAGGTTCCCGTTATGTGTTAACGGAGTTTCGGACTTCAGACGAAAAGTCCTATATCAGGGAACGGGTGCAGGCATTGATCCGGAAAGGGTATTATCCTATTATCGCACATGTAGAACGCTATCATTCGGTAGTAAAAAACGGTCTGGATTTTATTGATGAACTCAGGGATATGGGTGCCTATATTCAGATGAATGCGGACAGTATTATTGGTGAGGATGGCTTTATGATCAAGCGTTTCTGCAAGAAAGTAATTAAAGAAGAAATGTTGGATTTTGTGGGGTCTGACGGTCATGATCTGGCCAGACGAACGCCTCACATTGGCAAATGTTACGACAAAATTGAAAAAATGATGGGTACGGATTACGCGGATATGATTTTTATCAGCAATCCGGAGTGCATTATAAATAACGAGAGATTTTGACTTTTATATATGGGATGTCGTTGGAAACGATGTATCTGTTTAGAAAAAGTAAAGAAAATTACAGGGTAACGGAGAAGAAGAATGGAAAATCAGGTTACAAATAATAACGATGAAATTGAAATCGATTTAGGTGAGATTTTTCACCTGATTCTTAGCAGGCTGGGAGTGATTATTCTTTCCGGTATCATTCTGGGTGTGATTTCCATTATCGGAACAATGCTTTTTATCACTCCACAGTATGAATCTACCACGAAGATCATGGTGCTGAATAAACAGGACAGCAATACACTGACCAGTGCTGATATGCAGACCAGTACACAGCTGACTAAGGACTATGCGGAACTTATTAAGAGCCGTACAGTTCTTGAAGGTGTAATTGCACAGCTGAATCTTAATATTACCTATCAGCAGCTGCTTGGCAAACTGACGGTAGATACTTCTACAGACAGCCGTATTGTAACGATCATAGTATCTGATGAAGATCCATATACAGCAAGCGAGATGGCCAATGCTATCCGTGATATGGCAGCAGAGCACATTCAGTCAGTTATGGATATTGAGGCGGTTAACGTAGTTGACAGCGCAAACATCCCAAGTGAAAAAGCCAGCCCAAGCCTTGCGAAGAATGGTGTGATCGGTGGACTTTTAGGTGTTATCATTGCAATGGCGATTGTGATCATCATTTATCTTACAAATGATACGATCAAGGTTGAGGAAGATGTAGAGCGTTATCTTGGACTTTCTGTTCTGGGAAGCATTCCATATTCAGAGAAAGAAAGCAGATCCAAGAAACAGAAATCAAGAAAACGTCGCTGATGAAATTGAGTATAAGGAGCTGCAGATATGCGTAAATGGTTGATTGTTTTAATGGCGGCAGTGGCAATAGGAGCGACCGGAATCCTGGGATGGCTGTATATGAGGCAGGATCGCAAGGGACCGGAAATTACCATTGCAGAGAGCAAGAAAAACAGCTACACTTCGGATATGACAACGGAAGATCTTCTGGAAGGAGTAAAAGCTGTTGACAAGAGAGATGGAGATGTTTCAGCCAGCCTGACAGTTGAGAATGTTTATCCAAATGAAAAAGGGGATGAAGTCACAGTTGTTTATGTTGCAAAGGATAACAGTAACAATGTAACAAAGGTAACTTATCATATGACTTCCGAGGGAAATCTTATGGGATTTACTTCAGAAACCAAAACTTCTTCTGACAATACAGATACAGATGCAGAAACGGATGAAGCCCTGCAGGATGAAAATGAGACTGATTCAGAAGATGAAGAAGAACCAGAAATGACAGAAGAAGAAAAAGCGCAGGAAAGGGAAGAAGAAAAGATTGACCAGCTGAACCCTCAGGATCCGCGTTTTTATCTGAATACTTACTACGTTGAAATTGCCAAGGGAACACAGATTGACAGACTGAGTTATGTAAAAGACATTCAAGACGATAAAGATTCAACAAGTGATCTTTATCGTAAGATTCAGATCACTGGAACCGTTGATGTGAATACTCCGGGTACTTATGAACTGACTTATTATGTTGTTGACTCCAATGGCAATGCTTCAAACGGAGCTGTTCTGACAATTGTAGTAAAATAATGATTACTGTGAACGGAGTGAACAGTAATCAATAGCGACTGCTGGTTATGAAAGAACCGGCAGAAAGATTCCTTTTTGACCATGCACATGTACATAGGAGCAAATATATGAGATCTACCATATGGAAGAAGACCCTTATCTGCCTTGGCGCGGTGCTGTTTCTGGAAAGCCCGGCTGTGAGTACGGCGTTTGCATATACAGTAAAGGCAGAGAATACGGATGCTGAAGCGGCCACCAGCAATATCAAGAGTATTTTGCTGATCGGACAGGACAAAAGAGAGGGAGAGTCCCGTCAGCGTTCCGATTCCATGATTCTTGCTACATTGGACAAGGATCAGGGTACTGTAAGCCTGACCTCTTTTATGAGAGATCTTTATGTTGCCATTCCTGGATATTCGACTACTCGTATTAATGCGGCTTACGCATATGGAGGAATGGATCTTTTGGACCAGACTCTGGAAGAAAATTTCGGAGTAAAGATAGATGGAAATGTGGAAGTGGATTTTGAAGTTTTCCAGGTTCTGGTTGACAAGGTTGGAGGAATAGATCTGGAGTTGACTCAGGCGGAAGCAGATTATATCTGCGGACGAGATCAGAATGTTCTTTACCCTCAGCCTCTTCGAAGCGACTGGAATCTTCAGGAAGGAATGAACCATCTGGATGGAGAACAGGCACTTATCCATGCACGCAACCGTTCTATTGGAAATTCCGATTATCGGAGAACAGAGCGGCAGCAGGAAGTACTTATGGCTGCTTTTGCCAAGATAAAAGATCTGGGAGTTTTTGATATTGCAGGTCTGGTTAAGGATGTTCTTCCAATGGTTACTACGGATCTTTCTTTGTGGGATATAACCGGATATGCCATGGATGTGATGAACATCGGTACAGATGAAATTGCATCATACCGGATTCCGGAGGATGGAGCCTACACACCTCAGACGATTGACGGCATGCAGGTTCTGGTTCCTGATCTTGAGCAGAATCGGCAATATCTTCAGCAGATCCTGTATCACGCAGGTGAATAAGAATTAAAAAGAATTAAGACGGTTCGCACCACACGAACCGTCTTTTACGCTATAATAACGAAATAAAAGCAGCTGTTGAGTTCCTTTGCAGTTACACACTGTCTGCTGAACCATTATAAAAATAAATTATAGAAATATATAGACAGCAATCAGAATTGAAAGCGGGTGGAGGATAAGTGGAATTGCTTGAATGGATACATAATATTGATGCACAGATTCTGCTTTTTATACAGCAGTATTTAAGAAGTGATCTGTTTACCTGGCTGTGGAAGGGAATTACCTTTCTAGGAGACGGAGGCTGGTTCTGGATTGTTTTGGGGCTGCTCTTTCTTTTTCCAAAGAAGACAAGAAAGGCAGGTGTAACCGCACTTCTGGCACTAGCTATAGGGGCAGTGGTTACGAATTTATGCCTTAAGGATCTGGTAGCGCGTATAAGACCTTATGATTCTGTGGAGGGACTTGTGCCTCTGGTTGCCAGGCTGAAGGACTATTCTTTTCCATCAGGTCATACCTGCGCATCTTTTGCCTGTGCAGGCGTATATTATAAAGCCTTTCCTGGAAAATGGGGAAAAGCAGCCATGGTCCTGGCAGTACTGATCGCTTTGTCCCGATTGTACGTGGGAGTACACTATCCTACAGATGTGCTGGCTGGAGCCCTTGTAGGCACTTTTAGTGCGTTGGCGGCGCTGAAGCTAGAGCACGCTCTAGTTAGATATTATGAAGAACGAAAAGCAAAATAAAGATAAGGGAGAATTTATGGAAGAGAAAAAAACACAGACAGTCTGTCCATACGCAAAAAAGTGCGGTGGGTGCCAGTATCAGGGTGTGCCTTATTCCGCACAGCTTAAAAAGAAACAAAATCAGGTACAGGGGCTTTTGAAGAAGTTTGGGAATGTGAAGCCGGTAATTGGAATGAAAGATCCTTATTTTTACCGGAATAAAGTTCATGCTGTATTTGACCGTGACCGGAAGGGAAATATTATTTCTGGAATTTATGAGGCTGGTACCCACAGAGTGGTTTCTATTGAACAGTGTCTGATTGAGGATAAGAAGAGTCAGGAAATCATCCGTACCATTCGGGGAATGCTGAAGTCTTTTAAGATCAAAACATATGATGAGGATACCGGATATGGACTTCTGCGCCATGTACTGGTGCGTCGTGGCTTTTCCACAGGTGAGGTAATGGTAGTACTGGTGGTCGCCTCTCCTATTTTTCCATCCAAGAATAACTTTGTGAAGGCATTAAGAAAAGTTCATCCAGAGATCAGTACTGTGGTATTAAATATTAATGACAAAAATACAAGCATGGTTCTTGGCGAGCGGGAAATCGTACTTTATGGTAAGGGATTTATCCGTGATACCCTTTGTGGAAAATCCTTCCGTATTTCACCAAAATCCTTCTATCAGGTAAATTCAGTGCAGACCGAAATTCTTTATGGAAAAGCTGTGGAATTTGCAGGGCTGACAGGGAAAGAAAAAGTCATTGATGCATATTGTGGAATTGGCACCATTGGTCTGGTAGCTTCTGGTAAGGCAAGAGAAGTGGTCGGAGTGGAACTGAATAAAGATGCAGTCAGGGATGCAAGGATCAATGCAAGAGAGAATAAGGTGGTAAACATATCTTTCCGCCAGGGTGATGCCGGTGAATTTATGGAGGCAATGGCAGAAGCTGGTGAAAAGGCAGATGTGGTATTTATGGATCCTCCCCGCTCAGGCAGCAGCGAGAAATTCCTGAATTCCGTAATAAAACTCTCTCCGAAGAAAATTGTTTACATTTCCTGTAACCCGGAAACACTTGCAAGAGACCTTAATTTCCTTACGAGAAAAAATTATATAGTTAAAGAAATCCAGCCTGTGGAAATGTTTTGTTTTACAGATCACACAGAAGTGGTGACCTGGCTGGAGCAAAAATAAGAAACTGTTGCTGTTTACAGGCTGTGTAGCAATGAAAATATATTCTGTAAGAAAAGGTATCCTGTCAGCAGGAAAAAGGAGGTACCTATGATGACGACCATAACTGGAATTATGGAGTGGGTTCTGGAGAATATTGCTGGTTTCGCCATTGTAATTTTTGAGTTTATTGGAGTTGCCATTATTATCTGGAGTGGAATTACCGGATTTATCAAGTGGCTGAAACATGCCGGAGATACTGGTGTCTATCTGGCGAGGGGACTTGCCATGGGACTGGAATTTAAAATGGGAAGTGAGATTCTACGTACTGTAGTGGTACGTGAGTGGAAGGAAATCGGAATTGTAGCCGGAATTATTGCTCTTCGTGCAGCTCTTACGTTCCTGCTTCACTGGGAAATCAAGGAGGAAGAAAAAAGCGGCGGACATGAGGAATAGAGGTTCGCTGTTTATAGATGATATCTGCGGGTTTATAGGAGCACACATAAAGATTGATAAAGGTATAATAAACAATGGAAATGAAAGTAATTGCTCATATCAGAAGTGATTTTCCAACGAAATTTGGAATTCCCCATCAGAGCGGCAGAATACAGGAACTAAAGGCGGATATTATTTTTGAACCGGAATATCGGAACCATAAGGCATTTCGAGGGCTGGAAGAGTATACCCATATCTGGCTGATCTGGGAATTTTCACAGGCTGTCCGCAAGGAGTGGTCTCCTACAGTGCGTCCTCCAAGACTTGGGGGAAACGTCAGAATGGGCGTTTTTGCTACAAGGTCTCCTTTTCGTCCAAATCCCATAGGACTTTCCAGTGTAAGGCTGGAGAGCGTAGAGTTTTCTGAAAAGTATGGACCGGTGCTTCATGTATCAGGAGCGGATCTTATGGACGGAACACCTATTTATGATATAAAGCCCTATCTGGCTTACGTGGACAGCCATCCGGAAGCAGCAGGCGGATTTACCGACCAGATTCAGGATCATAAGCTGAAAGTAGAGTTTCCGGAAGAGCTTTTGAAGAAGATTCCAGTGGAAAAAAGAGAAGCGCTTCTTGCTGTCCTTGCAAACGATCCAAGACCTGGGTATCAGAAGGACCCTGAAAGAAAATACGGAATGTCTTTTGGATCCTGGGATATTCATTTTAAAGTAGATGGAGAACAGCTGCGGGTATTGGAGGTATTTAACACTTTCACGAATTAAATCGAAAAAACCCTTGCAAAAAGTCGAATTTTTTCATAAAATGGAGAAAAAGTTTTTGAGGAGCATAAGGATTATGAGAAAAGTTGTAAAGTTTGGCGGAAGCTCCCTTGCAAATGCGGAGCAGTTTGAAAAAGTCGGAGATATTATCAGAAGTGAAGAGAGCAGACGTTTTGTTGTTCCTTCTGCACCAGGTAAGAGATTTGACGGGGACACGAAGGTAACAGATCTTCTTTACAGCTGTTATGACGCAGCTGCAAATGGCGGTGATTTTGAAAAGGTTTTAGAAGAAATCAAATCTCGTTATTATGAGATTATTAAAGGGCTTGGCCTTGCTCTTTCCATGGAAGAGGATTTCCAGTTGATCAAAGAGAATTTTAAAGCACAGATTGGCAGGGATTACGCCGCTTCCCGTGGAGAATATCTGAACGGCAAAGTGATGGCTGCTTATCTTGGTTATGAATTTGTGGATGCAGCAGAAGTAATCCGTTTTGATAAAAACGGAAATCTGGATTCAGAGAAGACAGACAAACTTCTGAACAAGCGTCTTTCCAAATGTGAGAATGCAGTTGTGCCGGGCTTCTATGGTGCAAAGGACGATGGAACTGTGACCACTTTTTCCAGAGGTGGTTCTGATGTGACAGGTTCTCTGGTTGCCAAGGCAATTAAGGCTGATATGTATGAAAACTGGACTGATGTATCCGGTTTCCTTGTAACAGACCCGAGAATTGTAAAGAATCCGGCTGTGATTGAGACCATTACATACCGTGAACTTCGTGAGCTTTCCTACATGGGAGCTACTGTTCTTCATGAAGATGCTATTTTCCCTGTAAGAAAAGAGGGAATTCCGATTAATATCCGCAACACCAACCGTCCGGAGGATAAGGGAACTTTTATTGTGGAGAGTACCTGCCGCAAGCCGAAATATACCATAACCGGTATTGCAGGAAAGAAAGGTTTCTGTTCTATCAACATTGAGAAGTCCATGATGAACAGTGAAATCGGATTTGGCAGAAGAGTGCTTCAGGTATTTGAAGACCAGGGAATCAGTTTTGAGCATGTTCCATCCGGTATTGATACCATGACAGTATATGTTCACCAGGATGAGTTTGAAGAAAAGGAGCAGCAGGTAATTGCGGGAATCCATCGCCTGGTTCAGCCGGATTTTGTGGAAATGGAATCTGACCTTGCCCTGATCGCAGTTGTAGGACGTGGAATGAAATCCACCCGCGGTACAGCCGGAAGAATTTTCTCTGCCCTCGCACATGCAAATGTAAACGTCAAGATGATTGACCAGGGCTCCAGTGAGCTGAATATTATCATTGGCGTGGAGAACCGTGATTTTGAAAATGCAGTGAAAGCAATTTATGATATTTTTGTGCTGACACAGATTTGAAATTGAGTGGATAGGTCACCTGTCGGCAGCATTCACATATATGAAAATCTGCTCATACGTTCAGAACGTCTGGTATTCATGAATTCGCTGATGTAAGCATGTACCATTTCTGGCTGTCGTCCGGGAGCTTTAATAGTAAAAGAATGAGATAAGAGCCGTAAATCAAAGGTAGTGTTAGAATTAATCTTTGATTTATGGCTCTTTTTGTATAGAAAAAATTTCGTGCCGTTTTATGATATTGACAAAACAGAACGTGCGTTCTAAAATAAAACAAGAACAAACGTTCTGAAATTAAGAATAATAAAGAATGCGAAACACAGATTACATAAAAGGAGCTTTGTTACGGGATGATTATTCAGGAATCAATGACATTGAAGCGGAAGCTGGAGATTTTATCGGATGCCGCGAAATATGATGTGGCTTGCACATCCAGTGGTGTGGATCGAAAGGGAGATGGAAAGGGCATGGGAAACAGCATTGCTGCCGGAATCTGTCATAGTTTTGCTCAGGATGGCAGATGTATCAGTCTTTTGAAGATCCTTTATACAAATGAATGTGTATTTGACTGTAAATACTGTATAAACAGAGCCTCCAATGATGTGGTGCGTACCAGTTTTACCCCAGAAGAAGTGTGTCGTCTGACTATGGAATTTTACAGGAGGAACTATATTGAAGGACTGTTTTTAAGTTCCGGAGTAAAGGAAAGTCCAGACAGGACTATGGAAGAACTGCTTTGTACAGTAAATCTTCTTCGTAATAAATATCATTTTCAGGGATATATTCATTTGAAAGCCATTCCAGGTGCTGCTCCTGAACTGATCGCCAGGGCGGGGTATCTGGCAGATCGCATGAGCGTGAACCTGGAACTTCCTACTGCAGACGGGCTTAGGAAACTGGCACCGCATAAGAGCAGGCAAACCATTCTGCGCCCTATGAAGCAGATTCAGCAGCAGCGAGATCAGAATAAGGAGGAATTGGTTCTGTACCGTCATGCCCCTAAGTTTGTACCAGCCGGTCAAAGTACCCAGATGATTATTGGAGCTATGGGGGAGAGCGATTATCAGATCGTGTCAGTAGCAGAATCTTTGTATAAGAACTTTGCATTAAAAAGAGTTTTTTATTCGGCTTTTGTCGCCGTAAATGAAGATAAGGATCTGCCCATGTCCTTATCAGGTCCGCCTCTTTTGCGGGAACACCGGCTTTATCAGGCAGACTGGCTTATGCGGTTTTATGGTTTTCGGGCTTCAGAACTGCTTTCAGAGAAGCATCCGGATTTTAACCTTCTTCTGGATCCCAAGGCAGACTGGGCAGTGTCACATCTGGAGTTTTTTCCGGTAGAGATCAACCAGGCAGATTATTATGAACTTCTTCGTGTACCGGGAATCGGTTATACCTCTGCCAGAAGAATCATTGGAGCCAGGAGAACCCATTCCCTGGAATTTGCAGATTTGAAGAGGATTGGTGTGGTTCTGAAGCGTGCCTTATATTTTATCACCTGTAATGGCCGCATGATGTACAATACCAGGTTGGAGGAATCTTATATTACCCGTAATCTTCTGGATGAAGAGAACTGTCGGAAGCATGGGAATGAAGCTGCATTTCAGCAATTATCCCTCTTTGGAGATGAGATGGGGAGCAGAAGACTGTATACAGAAAATACAAAGAATCATGTGGACAGAAAGGTGGGAGCTATATGAATCAAGAGAAAAGAATCCTGGTATGTGAGGACTCTATGGAGGGAATTTTTTCTGCTGTCTATGATGGATGGAAAGAGTGTGCAGGCGGCTGTAAAGTGAGCATTCAGACCAGTTTTCCTGTAAGCATGGAATTGTTCACTTCTTATCGGGAGATTGCTACAGATCAGAGTAAGGTTGGTAAGGTTATGAGGACGATTCTTATGAGACTGGGAAGCGAGGTTTACGAACAGATCTGTCTGGCGGCAGCTTCAGCAGATGAAGACAGGGGAACTGCCATTTATTATGTGCTGCACCGGGCTTTTGGGGGAGGCAGATGCGAAAAACGTGTAATGGAGGCACTGGCAGATCCATATGTATCCAGGGTTGCGAAACTGGCACTCTGCGTGAAGCGGGAATATCACCATTATTTTGGGTTTGTCCGTTTCAGGGAGATTGGCGGAAGGTTTCTGTTGGCAAAGATCCAGCCGGGGAATGATATCCTGTCTCTTATGGCTCTTCATTTTTCCAATCGCTTTCCCAATGAGAACTGGGTAATCTATGATGAGAAGAGGCAGAAGGCGTTGTGCCATGAGAAAGGGAAGGAGTGCGTCATGAGAAAAGAAGTGCGTATACAGGTGCCAGGGAGCGCCGTAGGGGATATGGGAGAGTACGAGGAACTGTGGCAGACATTTTGTGATAGCATATCCATTGAAGCAAGGAGGAATGAGAAACTTCAGAAGCAGATGCTTGCTTTGCATTTTCGGAGTAATATGCCGGAGTTTTCTGTGAAAGGATAGGCCGATAAGTAAAATTCGTGTTATAATGCTTACAGATAAGGTATCTTTGTTTGGAAGGCAGCAGACCAGTAAAAGGCGGTAAATTGGAAATGGACAATCCGGTAACACGAATATCAGTAAGAAATCTTGTGGAGTTTATATTGCAAAGCGGTGATCTTGATAACCGAAGAGGTACTATAGACAAAGATGCTATGTTAAAGGGCAGCAGACTGCATCGGAAGCTTCAGAAACAAATGGGCGGAGACTACAGAGCAGAGGTTGCTTTGCGGATGAATTGCAGCTATGAGGATCTGGACATTCGGTTAGAAGGTCGTGCAGATGGAATTTTTACAGAAGATGAAGTTGTCTGGATCGATGAGATTAAAGGAATATATGGAAATGTGGAACAGATGGAAGAGCCTGTGAAGGTTCATAAGGCTCAGGCTATGTGTTATGGCTATATTTACGGTGTTCAGGAAGGCTTGTCGAAGATTGGAATCCAGATGACATATGCCAATCTGGAGACAGAAGTGGTGAAAAGGTTCCGGGAGGTGATCTCCATAGAGGAACTGAAAGAATGGTACCAGAAACTTCTGGATGAATATCATAAATGGCTCAGTTATCAGAAAAAATGGAAGGAAGAGAGAAATCATTCTCTTCAGAGCCTGGAATTTCCATTTTTCTACAGAGAAGGTCAGAGAAAGATGGTGAGCAGTGTTTACCATGCAATTGGAGCCAGTCGTCAGATTTTTATTCAGGCACCTACCGGCGTAGGAAAAACCATGTCTACCATTTTTCCGGCAGTTCGCGCTGTTGGCGAAGGGAAAGGGGAGACGATCTTTTATCTTACAGCCAAGACTATTACAAGAACAGTGGCTCAGGAAGCTTTTGAGGTGCTGCGGGAAAAGGGAATGAAATACAAAGTGGTGACCATTACAGCCAAGGAGAAGCTGTGTTTTATGGACGAAACCAAATGTGATCCGGTACATTGTCCTTACGCCAGGGGACATTTCGACAGGGTCAATGACGCTGTCTATGAGCTGTGGACGACGAAGAGCAGATATGACAGGGAGACTATACGGGAGCAGGCAGAGAAATGGCAGGTATGTCCTTTTGAAATGTGTCTGGATCTGTCTTTATGGGTGGATGCTGTAATTTGTGATTATAATTATGTGTTTGACCCTACGGTTCATTTAAAACGTTTTTTCGGGGAAGGTGCAGGTGGAGATTATGTCTTTCTCATTGATGAAGCTCATAATCTGGCAGAACGGGGAAGAGAGATGTACAGCGCTTCTATTTGCAGGGAAGATGCTGTTCGGGTTCGAAAAGTTATGAAAGAAAGAGCACCCCGGCTTTACCGCTCCCTTGGAAAGCTGGATAAACAGCTGAAAGAACTACAGGTGGACTGTGGAAATTACCTCGTTCTCCCAGGCACGGGTTCCATAACTATGACGATTTTAAAGGTTCAGGGAGAATTTGATGCTTTTCTGGAAGCACATAAGGATGTGGAACTGGAAGATGAAGTAAGAAAGTTTTATTTTGATATTCGCAATTTTCTGAATATTGCGGAACTGATAGACGAGAACTATGTAGTTTATGCTGAGAATGGAGAAGATGGTCTGTTTCGCCTGAAACTGTTCTGTGTAAATCCGGCAGTGAACCTGGGGGAATATCTGAAGAAAGGCCGCAGTGCCGTATTCTTTTCTGCTACATTGCTGCCCATGAGCTACTACAGAAAATTGCTCAGCAACAGGCAGGACGATTATGGAATCTATGTGGAATCACCGTTTTCACAGAAGAACCGCTGTATTTTAAATGCCGGCGATGTAAGTTCCTTATATAGCCGCAGGGGATATGAGGAATATCACAAAATTGCGGAATATATAGCGAGGACGATATGGCAGCACAAGGGAAATTATATGGTATTTTTTCCTTCTTACAAAATGTTGGAAGAGGTTTATGCAGTCTACGAAGAAGAATTTTCTGTAAACTGGGTGAAGTGTATCTGTCAGAACAGCTCTATGAAGGAACAGGAAAGAGAAGAGTTCCTCCGGGAATTTGAACAGGATCAGGAATCACTGGTAGCTTTTTGTATTATGGGTGGTATTTTTTCAGAGGGAATTGATCTGCTGGGAGAAAAACTGATTGGAGCCATTTTAGTGGGAACCGGATTGCCCCAGTTGGGAAATGAGAGGGAAATTCTTCGTTCTTTTTACACAGAAAATGGGGAAAATGGATTTGATTACGCCTATAGGTATCCTGGCATGAATAAGGTTCTGCAGGCTGCTGGAAGAGTAATCCGCACAAAGGAAGATCATGGTGTTATTCTCCTTCTGGATGAACGGTTCCGGCAGAGAGAATACAGCAATCTTTTTCCGGTGGAGTGGAATGACAGGAAAACATGTACATTGTCAAATGTGGAAGCACAGCTGCAAAAATTTTGGGAGAGTATTCCAGACAAAATCTCTCGCAAATTGTGACGTACATCCTGCAGAAAGTCTTTTCAAACGCATTCCAGAGCTTGTAAAAATGTTATGGCAAACAAAGAGGTTGCATACAAAGCAGAAACAGGTTATACTGCCCTTATTAAAAGGAGAATAACATGAAAAAAGGCAAAAAAACCAGATGGCTGTATAAAGCAGCTGGAATGGCAGTCCTTTTGGGGGCAGCATTTTGGTGCAGCAACAGCGGGCTCCTGTTATGGAAGCCTGAAGTTCTTACTGTATTAGCGGAATCAGAAAGTGGCGGCAGCCTGTCATCTGTTACAGAGGAAGCTAAGATACTTCCTATTCCTAATAGTGATGGCAAATATATGTTGAAAAGTGACGGATTTTATTGTCTGAATGAAGACGGTTCAGGAGACTGCACTCAGGCAATACATTATTTCGACCATTTTGTTGTAGATGGAACAGTGTTTAATGGATATTATTATCACGACGAGACAGGAAAATTTAAAGCTTCTGAAGCACATCTTACAGCCATTTCACAGGAAGCACTCCCGAAAGCAGAAGATGGAACTGTGGAAGCAGGATGGACTTCGGGGATTTATGTGGTAAATAACCTTGGAAGGCTTTCTGGTACTGGAAGAGTTTGTATTCTAAAAGAAGAGATTGGACAGATAAAACTAGATGGCGGGTATTACGTTGACAGAAATGGAAAAGTGTGTCAGGAAGGCGGTATTTATTATATCCAGGAAATGAATGTGGGAGAAAAGAGATTTTCCGGGTATTATTATTTTGATGAATCAAGCGGCGTATTAGTGGAAGAAGCTGGTACTACACCAGAGGGCTTGACAATCCAAAAAGATGGCAGCATTAAAGAACTGACGGATCCGGGGATCAAAAATCTGAAGAAAGCTGTGAAGGAATTTACGGAAAAACTGGAAGGGGACTGGAGCGTCTATGTGAAAGATCTAAAGAGCGGAGAGAAGTTCTCCATCAATGATAAAGCCATGTCTTCCGCAAGTCTGATAAAAGCATTTACAATGGCTGCAAGTTATGAAAATATGGAAAAAATCAGGATGGTTGAGGGGATGCTTCTGAAAGCAGATCCAGCTAGTCAGACTGTGACAGACAAGCTGTTTCGGCTTATGGAGAATATGGTAACCTACAGTGACAATGAGTCTTTTAATGAAATGGTAAGGCTTCAGACTGCTTCCAATCAATTCAATGCAGGTGCACGTGTAATTAACCGGTATCTCAGGGAACAGGGCTATAAAGAAACAGCTGTGCTTCATACGCTTGCGCCTTCGAATACAGATCCGGAAGGGCTTGGAAGCAGTAATACGACTTCTGTGGAGGATTGCGGCACTCTGCTGGAGAAGATTTACCGAAGAGAATGTGTAAGTCCGGAGGATTCTGACCAGATGCTGTCTTTGCTTTTGAACCAGGATACCAGAACAAAGATTCCTGGCGGGCTTAAGGAATCTGTTCAGGTAGCGAATAAAACTGGTGAAAATGATAAAAGCCAGCACGATATTGGAATTGTCTATGGAGCTAGAACGGATTATATTCTGTGCGTAATGTCTGAGAATGCAGGAAAGGAAGCAGATGCTGTTTCCAATATTCAGAGGATTTCAGCGATGGCTTATTATTATTTGAATTAGAGCGTATTTGAAAAAGGCTTTCTGCAAAACAGAATCCTTTCCAGACTTGTACAAAAAAATTGCTTGACACTAATAAAATTTTGCGATAGCATGAAGACAATAAAAGAAAAAATGAAAGGAGATTTACACCATGAAAGTAGTTTATACAGATAAGGCACCAGCAGCAATCGGACCATACTCCCAGGCAATGATTTTAAATGGAGTATTATTTACATCTGGACAGATCCCGGTAAATCCTGCAACAGGCGAGATCAACGGAGATACCATTGAGACTCAGGCAGAGCAGGTTATGAAGAATCTTGGCGAAGTACTGAAAGAAGCAGGAAGCAGTTTTGAGAAGGCAGTTAAGACAACATGCTTCCTTGCTGATATGGGAGATTTTGCCAAGTTTAATGAAGTATATGCGAAATATTTCGTAAACAAACCAGCACGTTCCTGTGTCGCTGTGAAAACTCTTCCGAAGAATGTTCTTTGCGAAGTTGAGGTAATCGCAGAAGTTTAATAGTACTGTCCACAGGAAAATGTGTCAAATGTTTTTGTATTTAAAGATATGCAAATATTTAGAATATATATTGTCAGGCCTTCTGGGGTTCACCCGGGAGGCCTTTGTCATAAATAAAAATTGTGCAGAATTCTGTTGCAACGCAGTCTGGAATGTCAGACAGAAATCCCTGGCATATTAAACTGTTGACGGATTGCTTTTTAGTTGGAAATCATGTATAATAGCGAACGATAGCATGGGGATTTTTTGCTATGCAGGAAAATCCCTTTCAAGAAGAAAGGCAGGGACGAAATGTGGATAATCTTATGAAAGTGGGAATGGGATATGATGTACACAGACTGACAGAGAACCGGAATCTGATCCTTGGCGGTGTGAAGATACCGTGGGAGAAAGGCCTGCTGGGACATTCAGATGCAGATGTACTGATTCATGCGATTATGGATGCTCTTTTGGGAGCTGCAGCTCTTGGAGATATTGGACAGCATTTTCCAGATACAGATCCGGCATACGAGGGGATTTCCAGCGTAAAGCTGTTGGAACATGTAGCCTCTCTTCTGGAAAAAAAAGGATATGGTGTAGGAAATATTGACGCTGTGATCATTGCCCAGAAGCCGAAGATGGCACCTCATATTCCACAGATGAAGGAAAACATTGCGAAAGCGCTGCATATGGAGCCTGACTGTCTGAATATCAAGGCTACCACAGAGGAGAAGCTGGGTTTTACCGGAAGAGAAGAGGGAATTGCTTCCCAGGCAGTCTGCCTTTTATACAAGAAATAATGTTGTTGTGCGCACAAGTACAAAATGCTGCAGAAGTCTGGAATTGGTAGCTGCGAAATAACATTTAGAGAAATTGACCGGAGGGAGAAATAAAATGAAGATTTTTAATACGCTGACCCGTCAGAAAGAGGAATTTGTACCCCTTGAAGAGGGAAAGGTAAAAATGTATGTCTGCGGACCTACTGTATACAACCTGATCCATATTGGTAATGCACGTCCAATGATCATTTTTGATACAGTCCGCCGTTATCTGGAATATAAAGGATACGAAGTAAACTATGTATCCAACTTTACAGATGTAGATGACAAAATTATCAAGAAAGCAATCGAAGAGGGAGTTTCCGCAGAAGAAATTTCCCAGAGATATATTGAAGAGTGCAAAAAGGATATGGCAGGAATGAACGTGAAGCCTGCTACTACACATCCTCAGGCAACTCAGGAAATTGACGGCATGATCAGCATGATCCAGACTCTTATGGATAAAGGATATGCTTATGCAGTGGCAGACGGAACTGTATATTTCCGTGTAAAGAAATTTAAAGAATATGGAAAGCTTTCCCACAAAAACCTGGATGACCTGCAGTCTGGATTCCGTGCACTTCAGGTATCAGGAGAGGACCAGAAAGAAGATCCGCTGGATTTCGTACTCTGGAAACCGAAGAAAGAAGGGGAACCATACTGGACTTCTCCGTGGTGCGATGGCCGTCCGGGCTGGCACATTGAGTGCTCTGTTATGTCTAAGAAATATCTTGGAGACGAGATTGATATCCATGCCGGTGGTGAGGATCTTATTTTCCCGCATCACGAGAATGAAATCGCACAGAGCGAATGCTGCAATGACAAAATTTTTGCAAGATACTGGATGCACAATGCATTCTTGAATATTGATAACCGTAAAATGTCCAAGTCCCTTGGAAACTTCCGTACTGTGCGTGAGATCAGCGAGCAGTATGACCTGCAGGTGCTTCGTTTCTTCATGCTGAATGCACACTACAGAAGTCCGCTGAACTTTAGTGCTGATCTTATGGAGTCTTCCAAGAATGCCCTTGAGAGAATTACAGAGGCAGCAGGACGCCTGAAAGACCGTAAGGAGAAGGCATCTGCTGTTGAACTTACTGAGGCTGAGAAGAAACTTCTTGCAGAGGCAGAAGGATATGTAAAGAAATTTGAAGAAGCAATGGAAGACGATTTCAACACAGCTGATGCGCTTGCAGCTGTATTTGAACTGGTCAAATTTGCCAATACAAATGTAACAGAAGAAAGCAGCGCCGCTTTTGCAGAAGGAATTCTTGAAATTCTTGTGAAGCTTTGTGATGTGCTTGGACTTGCTGCTGTGAAGAAAGAAGAAATTCTGGATAAAGAAATCGAAGATCTGATTGCAGAGCGCCAGGAGGCAAGAAAGGCAAAGAATTTTGCAAGAGCAGATGAGATTCGTGATGAACTCCTTGCAAAGGGAATCATTCTTAAAGATACACGTGAAGGAGTAAAATGGAAACGGGCTTAAGTGAATTAAAAGAACTGTTTGAACTGAAAGACAGGGATCTGCGAACCTATTCCCCGCTGACACTGGCTTATATTGGAGATGGTGTTTATGAACTGGTGATCCGGACAATCCTTGTTAAAAAAGGCAACTGTCCGGTGAATCAGCTTCATAAAAAGGCCAGCAGCCTGGTAAAGGCAGGAGCGCAGTCAAAGATGATGGAGCTTCTGGAACCTGATCTTACAGAAGAAGAACTGGCTGTCTATAAAAGAGGCAGAAATGCACATTCCCCTACAATGGCCAAGCATGCTACAATGGCAGATTACCGCAGGGCTACAGGCTTTGAGGCACTGATGGGATATTTGTACCTGAAAGAAGATTATTCCAGAATTGTGGAACTGGTGAGAAAAGGAATTCCGGAAGAGAATTTATAAAGAACAACAGCAATGATTTTACAAAGGCAATAAGAGACAGGAGGCTGCAAATGAGCGAGCAGATTGAAGGAAGAAATGCGGTATTAGAGGCATTTCGCTCAGGAAAATGCGTGGACAAGCTTTTTGTTCTGGACAGATGCCAGGATGGACCAGTACGCACCATTATCCGTGAGGCAAGAAAAAAAGATACGATCATTAATTTTGTACAGAAAGAGCGTCTGGATCAGTTAAGTGAGACAGGCGCCCATCAGGGCGTGATCGCGCAGGTGGCTGCATATGAATATTCCACAGTTGAGGATATTTTAAATAAAGCAAAGGAAAAAGGAGAAGCACCTTTCATTTTTCTTCTTGATGATATCGAAGATCCCCATAATCTGGGAGCTATTATCCGTACTGCCAACCTTGCAGGCGCACATGGTGTTATCATTCCGAAAAGACATGCGGCAGGGCTTACATCAACAGTTGCAAAAACTTCTGCAGGGGCTTTGAACTACACACCAGTTGCCAAGGTATCTAATCTTGGACAGACCATCGAAGAGCTGAAAAAAGAGGGTATGTGGTTCGTATGCGCAGATATGGGCGGAGATCTGATGTACAATCTGAATCTTACCGGTCCTATGGGTGTGGTAATCGGAAATGAGGGAGAGGGCGTGAGCCGTCTTGTAAAGGAAAAATGTGACTTTGTGGCAGCTATTCCTATGAAGGGAGATATTGATTCTCTGAATGCGTCTGTTGCAGCAGGAATCCTTGCCTATGAGGTGGTTCGCCAGAGAATGAAATAAAATCCGGAGGAAATATGGGAAAGTTCGATGGTGTAAGTGATGAAGAACTGATTGCCCGTCTGCGGGCTGGAGAGACAGCCATAGAAGATTATCTGATGGAGAAATATAAGGGGCTGGTGCGTCAGAAAGCCCGGGCCATGTTCCTCATCGGAGGAGATACAGATGACCTGATTCAGGAAGGAATGATCGGTTTGTTTAAAGCAGTCCGGGATTTTCAGACAGATAAGGAGGCATCTTTTGCAACTTTTGCCAGAGTGTGTATTGACAGGCAGATATACAGTGCCATTCAGAATTCTAACCGCCAGAAGCACCAGCCTCTGAATTCCTATGTATCGTTGAATCAGGAGGATGAAAGCAGTCCAATCTGGGAACTGAGCGTGGAGAATCCGGAATCTATCATTATTGATCAGGAGACTACAGAGGATCTTCGGAAAAGAATTTCAGATTATTTAAGTCCTATGGAAAATAAAGTGCTGGATTTGTATCTGAAGGGAAAAGGATATGTGGAAATTGGAGGAATCCTGAATAAATCTCCAAAATCTGTTGATAATGCTCTGCAGAGAATTCGCTCCAAAATCCGCGAGGTAATAAGCTAGAGCCTTTTCTAGTCCAGGAGCTGGTACAGGAAATAGAAAAATTCTATTTCCTGTATTGACTTTTTCAAAAAACATGTTATCATATCAATTAATCAATGCGTCACAGAAGACGCGTCAATTTAATCTTTAATTCAAATTTGTTAATTCAGTTATTAAAATCCATTTAATTAATTATTGTATCTTAGAAATTGTTAAAATATTAATAATTATAGTTTCTATTTATTTCACTGATCTCAGATGTATTTATAAATCAAATCTTTTATTCTTTTTACTATTTAATTTTCGAAAAAATCCCTAATGACAGATATGACCGTTCTGGTTCTTTGTAAAGGAGGTGGTACCCATGTGCTGATTTTATGGTTACTGGTCTTTTTGAGCAGTAGCTGTTTTGCAGCAGGTCTGCAAAATAACAGAAATTCCAGGAGGAAAGGAGTAAGCAGGAACGGTTCCTGCCGTGATTGATCCATGAGAAAGAAATGGATGCTGTTTGTACTAGCGTTCTGCCTTTTGGCGGGAGCAGCAGGTTCTATGGTGTATGCCTATTTAATTGACCGCCAGGAAACTGTTAACAGGATAAAGATAGTGGAGAATAAGACACACATTGAAGAAGAGTTTGATCCTCCGGCCGATCCTGGACCAGGATCGGTCATAAAGAAAAAGCCATGTATTGTAAATGATTCTGTGATTCCGGTATATGTCCGGGTCAGGGTAGTATTCAGCAATCTGGATGCACAGGCGCAGTGTGAGCCTCTTAAGATAAAAGACAGTTGGAAAACAGGAGAAGACGGATACTATTATTATCAGAAACAGCTTCAGCCAGGACAGCGAACAGATACGGTTTTTGATAATATTGTTATAAAAAACACAGTAAAAAAAGAAGATTTAGTTCCATTTGATATTCTTGTGTATGAAGAGTCGGTTCAGAGCGAAGGATTTTCTTCTCCGGAAGAAGCCTTTGCAAGACTGTAAGGAGGTGCACATGAAAAAAATGAAAAAGGCAGCACTGATCTTTGGAACCGGGTTATGTCTGGCTGTGGGAACTGGCGGCACACTTGCTTATCTTGGTGACACAGGACAAGTTGCAAACAGGCTGACATTTGCCGGGGAAAAAGGCCTGGATGCAGTTCTTACAGAGCCGTCATGGAATCCACAGAAAGGATTACTTACTGTTCCAGGTTCTTCTGTTGCAAAAGATCCTCAGATAACCAATACATCAGAACTGAATATGAATGAGCTTGCAGCATTGAAATGTGAGTTCGTTTACAGTCAGAATTGCCCGGATAAGAGCAAAAGAGGAAAAGTCTTAAGCGCTCAGGATATGGAAAAAGTAGTCCAAGTTTATACCATTGATTATAACAGTGATGATGCCGCTAAAGGAGAATGGGTGCGATTTGCTGAGCAGAAAAAGACAGACCCTGTACAGTATTTTTACTACTCGAAAGTTTTGAAAAGGAACCTGAATGGTACAGGAGAAACAACTGTTCCTCTATTTACAAAGGTCTGGGTGGATAAAAAGGTAAATAACCGCAGGCAGACCTGGATTCAGGAAATGGGCGGGGTGGAAATTAAGATTTCCGGACAGATTCTTCAGCAGATGACAGGAGAAGAATATTTTGGTCTTAACAATCCAAAAAGTGCGTATGAAGCAGGATTGTTTCATTTTTAATGAGAGAAAGGAAGAGAAAATATGAAAATGAGCAGAGGAAAAAGAAATGTATTATTTGCGGGAGTACTTTCATGTGCCATGTTATTTGGAATTGGAAACACAATGGCTTATTTCACGGAAAATTCTGTGCAGACCAATGTTTTTACCACAGGGGACCTTGATATTGGTCTGAAAGAACCGGACTGGGATCCAAATGAAAACGATGGAAAGAATATGTATCCGGGATACACGGTATACAAAAATCCAACTGTAAAGAACATCACCTCCGACAAAAACGGGGACGAGCCCTGTTATGTGAGAATGAGTGTGGACATTCTGAATAGTCAGGGGACACCGATCACAGACGATCAGGCGTTGAATCTGATTTATAAAACCATTTATTTTGATAAGACTTTTACCGGTGGATATGACAAAAAAGAAGGTAAGGCTACCGGACTGATTCAGGATAGGATTCCTGGCTACAACCTTGCACAGCTGGCAGCCTATCCAATGGTAAATCCATTGTGGACAAAGGACACGGCACGCTCCACTGCTTCAAAACTTGTTTTCAATTATATGGGAGCAAAAGGGGATGGAATTTTAAATATTGGAGAGGAGTCTACCCTGTTTACCAATATTGCGATTCCTACAGACTGGAACCAGACACAGATGCAGAAAGTTGGAAATTATCAGCTGAAAGTAACAGCACAGGCAATTCAGAGCAAAGGATTTGCTACCCAGTCAGAAGCTTACCGCATGTTGGATGAAGAAATTAAAGGAGGAACCTTGCAGGAAATAAACCGCGGCAGTGAGAACTGATCAGAAAGGAAGAGATACCATGAAGAAGCATAAGTGCACAAGTATCTGCATAACTGTGGTGGCAGTACTGCTGCTTGCATGCGGTACTGCGCTGGCTGCCTGGAATGTATCTGAATATGCAGTAAATCTGCTGTCCATGTCCTCTTACAAAAATTCCATACAGGAAAATTATGTAAGGCCAGATCATGTAGATCCGGGACAGAAAGTGGTGAAAGAGGTAAATATAAAAAATGAAGGAACTGTGGATTCCTTTGTCCGGATAAAAATTGGAAGAGTGTTTGGGAGTATCAGTGAAACCGGTCAGTTTCTGGAAAATCGGGAACTGGATCCTGAGATGATCGAAATTCATTACAACACCGATCTCTGGAAGCTGTGTGAGGACGGCTACTGGTACTATAAGGATGTATTGCCGGCAGGAAAAACCACGAAAAAGCCTCTGATGGACAGCTACTATCTCTCTGAAAAAGCAGACAACCGTTATAAGAACAAAGAGGCAAGAATTATTGTAAATCTGGAGAGTATACAGGCAGAGAGCGGCGAAATGAAAGCAATATGGGGAAAAAATGAGAAGGATCTTGGAATTACCTATCAGCCATGTACTTGCGAAGTTGTTACCAGTGTGATTTTTGACAAAAATCATAAGCTGATCATTGGCGGCGAGAAAACAGATCTGTTTGCAAATTTTAAGAACCTGCAGCCTGGATGTACAAGAAGCCAGACAATAAGGCTTGCTAATAACTCGGATTTAAACATTAAGATGAGCCTTCGGGCGGAAGCTGCCAAACAGAACAAGTACAGCAAAAAGAATCTGGAGCTGATACGGAAGCTTCTTACCAGTTATGCAAAGATTGAAATTCTGGAGAACAATAAAGTTCTTTATCATGGAACTGTAGATGGAAATCTGACGAAAAAAGGCTGGAGCATGAAAAAAGACATTTCCCTTGGTGAGTTTAAACCAGGAGCAGGAAAAAATCTGATTGTAAAATTGTCTTTAAGTGAAGAGATGGATAATGAATATCAGGAACTGTTGGGAAAAGTGAAATGGGTATTTTCTGCGAGTCAGGCCTCTTCGGATTCATCTTCCGGTCAAAATGGAAATGGTGACCGGGGGCACAATGACGATGAGAACAATGGAGATGACGGAAATAACGGAAATAACGGCGGAAGTGGAAATAAAAGCGGAAATGGAAAGTATGGCGAAAACGGAAACAGTGGTGGAAGTGGATACAACGGTGGAGGGGAAAGCTTAAATGGAGCAGCAGGAGAAAAAGTGTATGCAACTGCGTCTGCAAGCCCTAAAACCGGAGATAACACAAATCTGCTGGCAAGATGGTTTGCGCTATTTGCAGCTGCGGTGGTTCTTGCAGTAACTGCAAGAAAACTGTACAGAAAGGAAAAAGACAGATGAGATTAAAAATCTGGGGAAAAGGTCTGTTGAAAATCATATGGGTGATTTTTGTCATTTTGTTAGTCGGACTTTCGTTTCCCCAGATATATGGCATGAAATGTTACAGCGTAATGTCTGGAAGCATGAGCCCTGATTTGCCAGTTGGAAGTGCCATATATGTGAAGGAAAAGGAGCCGGAAAAAGTAGAAAAAGGGGAGATCATTACATTTACCACAGAACAAGGGAGAACAATGATTACACACCGGGTAGCTGAAAACAATAAGGAAAAGCATTTTTTTGTAACAAAAGGGGATTCCAATCAATATCAGGATACAAAACCGGTAAAGTGGGAAAATCTGCAGGGCACGGTTGTATTTTGCATCCCTTTTGCCGGATATGTGCTGAACTTTACAGGAAGCAGAACGGGTAAAATTGCGGCAGTCTTTTTCCTGTTTGCAATTTATCTGGCAACAGAAATTTTTGAAGGGCAGACAAAAAGGAGAGTGAGATAAGTTGAGGAAAAAAAGAAGCTTTTTGGCAGTTATGGGGCTGCTTGTCGGAACTATGTCTTTTGCCGGGGGAACAGCTGCGTATTTAAGCAAATCTGCCGGCGAAGTAAAGAATGTTTTTACGGCAGGATCTGTAAAGGCGCAGCTTACAGAAGCCCACTGGGATACGCAAAAAGCGTCAAAGGTTTATCCCGGTCAGATCCTGGAAAAAGATCCGGTTGTAAAAAATATAGGGGAAAACAGTGCAAATGTTTTTCTGGAGGTAAATGTTCCTATGAGAAGTATAGCTGTTCTGGATGGCAGTACAGGCAGAAAAACAATAAGAGAAAACAGAGAATTGTTTACATTTCAGGCAGACGAGACGAAGTGGACTCTTCTTTATCAGGAGAAAACCTCAGGAAACAAAAAATATATTTACGGCTATAAAAGTGTTTTAAACCCAGGAGAATCCACTACACCGCTATTTCGAAAACTTGCTGCTGTTTCCTATTTAGAGGGGGAATTGGATGCAAGTGTAAGCTATGATGTACCTGTGATTGCCAGCGTTATTCAGGAACAGGATGGAAGCAAAACCATGAAAGAAATCTATCAGGAATATTTGAAACAGGCTGATATTGACCAGAAGGAGGCGAGGGGATGAGAAAAAGAAATCTGAAAAAAACTATATTGGCCGCGGCTCTGGCTGTGCCTGTAGCGTTCTCCTATCCTGGCTGGGCAGTAAGGGCACAGGAAGATGAGAAGGTGTCAACTGAAACGGAAGCGCAGGAAGTAATGCAAGACAATACAGCGCCTGAAGAAGCTGAATGTGAAGAAAATCCTGCTCATGATGAAATGGATGGGGCAGAAACAGATAGTACAGAAACAGACAGTACAGAAGCCGACAGGAATGTTTCAGAAGAGGAGAAATTTTTTCAGAGTGGACTGATTGCAAATGAGGATGGAGAATTTTTGTCTTCTTTGGAGGAAATGGAAACTTCAGGAGAGGATTCCATGTTTTTTCAAGATGGTCTGGAAGTGCTTGAAGATGGCAGCACAGATGACTTGATTGATGCATATGTTGCTCCGGAAAATTATGCACAGGAAGGAACTCCTGTAAGAGAAGGAAAGGGCGGTTTTACCGCTGTTGCAAATGGAAGTACGCTTTTCAGCAGCAAATATACAAGACTTGGCTGGAATGCGGATACCCAGGTTTATTCATGGAACAATGCAGGAAATGACGTTATTTCAGGAATGAAGCAGGGAGCAATGGTAGAGGGACCGTATTTTGTTCCACTTAATAACAATGCAAAAGGAAAATTTGGTTTTCGTGTTACACATGTAGGATACAATAAAGAAGCAAATACGAAGGTAGACCTTCTTCTTACCTGTAATAATTATCAGGATTATACCTACGATTACAAGGGAAATAAAATAACGGGAATTTATCCTATGTTTGGTGTCAGCAATTCAAATGAATTGTGGATCAGCTTTAAGGATGAGCTCTCTGCACAGGAAATCAAAATTGATATTGTAAAAAGCGGTACAGATATTCCGGTTGCAGGCAACTATCGTTTTCGATGGCTGGATATTGATTTGTACCAGAGATTTGGAATCAATCTTCAGAATGGTTCTATAGGACACCGGTATGCGACAACTGATTCTGTAGTAAATGTAGTGAAGAAAACTTTATTTTCCAAAAACTTTGAAGTTCTTACCGCACCGGCACCTGCCGTTGACGGAGAGATTCCGCAAAATACAGTTGTTTATGAGCTGGACAATTCATCCGGCTTCTATCTGGCAATTCTGCGGCCTGGTTGCGGAGCTTATTCTATTGAAACAGCAAGCAGGATCAAAAGTGTATTTGCTGATGTACAGACTGGAACCTGTAAAACGTCTGCCGGACTTAACTGGGATGCGAAAGGCTATGGTCCGGTAGAGTATCCTGGCCTTGTAAAAAAGACTGGAAATACACTGGCTTCCCAGGGAACGTCAAACACCTTGTCTGACAGTACCTCGGAATTTTATTATACCTTGCAGACAGATATCCCGGAAGAGCATTCAGCGTATTATTACAGCTCTTGCGAAGTCAGTGATACCCTGCCGGCAGGAGTCGATTTCGCTGGTTACGCAGCTGTAAAGATGCTGCCTTCAGAGAATGATGTAACCTCATGGTTTAGTATTTCTACAGATGGGGATGTGATAAATTTTCAGGCTACACAGGCAGCATTGTCACAGGCGGACTTTTATGGAAAAACATATGAGTTTCAGATAAAAGTGAGAATGGATCCTACTGAAATAACACCGGTTTACAGTGGTGACAGTTACCGTTATGAGGTAAAAAATAAGGCTTCGATTACCTGTCAGCATATAAATGGGCTCGCAGGAACTTCCTGGTCAGATGAAGTGACTACAGATTGTACAAGATATAAAAACAAAGTAGTGAATGCTTCTGTAAAGAAGTATACTGCCAATTTGCAGGATGGGGTATGGAGAGAAGACCTTCTTCTTCCAGGTCCGGACAGTGAGTATAAATATAAACTGAATATAAATGTGCCGGATAATGAATTTGGCGGGTATATGACCAGAATGGAAATTGCAGATACATTGCCTGCGGGAGCAGAATTGACAGCTGCAACAGCGGAGGTTTATGAAAACGGGCAGAACAGAGTGGATGGACGGTTCCAGATATCTGTAAATGGAAAGAACATTACCTTAAAGGCAACAGAAGCTGCTCTTGGTGACAGAGGATTTTATGGGAAATCCTATGATGTGATTTTTAACGCCAGAATGGTACCAGGAGAGATTTCCTGTACTTATAACGGAACTGTAGCTTCTTATGTGACCAGCAATCATTTTACTGTTACGACACAGCATAAAGGAGACTCGCAGGCTGTAACAATTACCTCGAACAATGTTGCAGATAGGGCAAGCGTAAACAGAACCGAACCAAAGAATCCTCAAAAATGGATTCTAAGGGAAAATCAGAGAATAGTTACTGCAGAGTATAATGGCAGAGATTTTGAAAGTGTGTTTGAAATTGTTCAGGAAATTCCTTCCAATAAAAGAGAATGGAAAATTTCCAAATTTAAAATCCAGGATACTTTGGCAGACTGTTTTGAACTGAAAGGGGTTCAGATATATCTTGATCAGACAGTAGAAGCTTCATTTGGCGCTTCTGACAGTGTACGCGGAGATTGGAGTCTGAATGTTGCTGGAAATTCGATTACCTTGTCTTCTGTGGCAGAATTGCCAGAGCGCTGTTATGGAAAATCCGTGCGTCTTTTACTTACTGTTGGATTGAAGAGTAACAGTAACTTACAGCAGTACTATGTAGCAAATCAAAATCCGGATGTACTGGAAGCCCATATATACAATATTGCTACAAGTACTTTTAACTGGATCGGAGGAGAACCTTCTTCCACATCAAAAAATACAGAAAAGACCAGGGTGATTGTAAAGGAAAAAGTTCCAAAAGGTCATATTACTATAAGAAAAGTGGATGAGACAGGAAAGGCACTGCAGAATGGAAAATTTCAGATCACAGCTTTGGAGGACATCCGTTCTGCTTCTGGAAATATTTTGCTGAGAGCTGGGACTGTAGCAGATACTATAGTAACGGATAGAAATGGAACAGCCATTTCAAAAGATATTTATCTTGGAAAATATAAGGTAAGTGAGGTAAGACCACCGGAGGGATATGCAATCAGCCGGCAGGTATTTGAGGCGAATTTAAGCAAAACAGAGCCTGAAAAAGCGATCCTTGTCAGAAATCAGAAAATGCATCTGTACATCAAAAAAGTAACAGAAACGGAAGAAGCAGGAGGAAATCGTCCTCCTATTGAAGGTGTAAAATTCCGTTTATGGGAAAGCAGTGCAAATGCAGATTCGGCGGGAACAACATACACAACAAACAAAAACGGATTAATAAAATTGGAAGGGCTGTCACCTGCAACATATTGTATACAGGAGACAGCAGTACCTGCCGGATATGTTTTAGATAACACAGTTTATAAATTTACTGTGGATGCAAATGGATTGGTAAAGAATGAGCAAGGTTATACAATGGTAATTGAAAATCGTTATATAAAAGCGGAATTTTTAAAGACGGATAAGGTGACAGGTGAAGCTGTTGCAGGAGCTGTTATGCAGTTGACGGATAAAAGCGGAAAAGTGATCGACACCTGGACGTCCGGGAAAACTGCTCATAGGATTAATAAACTGCCAGCCGGAGAATATGTACTTACAGAAATAACAGCTCCTTCCGGTTACAAAAAAGGAAAACCGGTGATTTGTACGGTAAAAAGTACATCTGGAGTTCAGAAGTTCCAGATGACAGATGTGAAGATGGTGACTCTTACAATAAACAAAATTCTTCATGGAGATGAAATTGTCTGGGGACAGGGAAATCCGGCCTTTACATTCACGGTGAAAGGAACAGATCTGGATGGAGAAGAACGTATTTACTCTAAAACTGTGGAATTTACAAAAGAAAACACAGACACCCGGGCAGATGTAAGCAAAAGGGCTGTATTCGCACTTCCGGCAGGGAAATACCAGGTTCAAGAGAGTAAAGTTATGCGGTATAAACTGGAGAAAATTGACCAGGTAGTAAATGGAACTGTAAAGGGAAATGCTGTTCAGTTTGATCTGTCCGGAAATCAGAATGGGACCGCTTCCTTTACAAACAAGAAAAGCGGAGATGGCTTACTGACAGATACAGATTATGTGCGGAATATTGTCATTCCTGAAAAATGAAAAATGCAGTATAGCAGTACCTGCCAGGTTGCAGCGGCAGGTGCTGCAGCAAAGAATTTTAATTATTTTATATTTTTTGAAAAAATTTGAAAATAGGTGTTGACAATAAGATAACCTTCTGGTAATATAATCAACTGTGAGCGGCAGAAATGCCGGACATGAGAGTGCTGATGTGGCTCAGTCGGTAGAGCGTCGCCTTGGTAAGGCGGAGGTCACGGGTTCGATTCCCGTCATCAGCTCTTTTTAATCCCTGATTATATATCAGGGATTTTTTTGTGGCATAAATTAATATATTCTCATAGATAGGGATAAAAATCAATATTTTTGTAAGAAAAACTTTTAAAATGCACCTATTTATGATAAGATAAATCATCAAAGAACAGAATATGTTTGAGAAATTATTCCCGATACACATATTGAAGAAAATTTTTTAACATGCTCTGACAGATATTGGAATTTATGCTATAAAAGAGTTGATATCAGGAGGGAGAACCATGGAGAACGAAAAGGTTTCCAAAAATTTTATTGAGAATATCATTGATAAAGACCTGGCAGAAGGAGTTTATGACACCGTTCATACACGTTTTCCGCCAGAGCCAAACGGTTATCTTCATATAGGACATGCCAAATCCATTCTTTTAAATGCCGGACTGGCGAAAGAGTACAATGGTAAATTCAACATGCGTTTTGATGATACCAATCCGACTAAGGAGAAATCTGAGTTTGTTGAGTCCATTAAAGCCGATATCAAATGGCTGGGAGCTGACTGGGAGGACAGACTGTTCTTCGCTTCCGATTATTTCGGACAGATGTATGAAGCTGCAGTAAAATTGATTAAAAAGGGTAAGGCATATGTCTGCGATTTAACTGCGGACCAGATCAGAGAATATCGTGGAACTTTAAAGGAGCCTGGCAAAGAGAGTCCGTATCGCAACAGAACTGTAGAAGAGAATCTTCAGCTTTTTGAAGAGATGAAAGAAGGCAAATATGCTGATGGTGAGAAAGTTCTGAGAGCAAAGATTGACATGGCTTCTCCAAACATGAACATGCGAGATCCGGTTATCTATCGTGTAGCTCATGTAAGCCATCACAGAACAGGAGATACCTGGTGTATTTACCCGATGTATGATTTTGCTCATCCTATTGAGGATGCAATTGAGGGAATTACACATTCCATTTGTACTCTGGAATTTGAAGATCACAGACCATTATATGACTGGGTTGTAAGAGAACTGGAATATCCACATCCTCCGAAGCAGATTGAGTTTGCAAAGCTGTATCTGACGAATGTAGTAACAGGTAAGCGTTATATTAAGAAGCTGGTAGAGAATGGAATTGTTGACGGATGGGATGATCCAAGACTGGTATCTATTTCCGGTTTACGTCGCCGTGGTTACACACCTGAATCTATTCAGAAGTTTGTGGAACTTTGTGGTGTATCCAAAGCTGACAGTTCAGTAGACTATGCAATGCTCGAGTACTGTATCCGTGAGGATCTGAAATTAAAGGCTCCTCGCTATATGGCAGTCCTTGATCCGATCAAACTGATCATTGACAATTATCCGGAAGGACAGGTGGAATATCTGGATGCTCCGAACAATATGGAAAATGAAGCCCTTGGTAGCAGAAAGGTTCCATTTGGAAAGGAACTTTATATTGAAAGAGAAGACTTTATGATCGATCCTCCAAAGAAATACAAACGACTTTTCCTTGGTACGGAAGTTCGTCTTATGAATGCATATTTTGTTACATGCACAGGTTTCGAGGCATTGGATGATGGAACAGTTACTGCTGTACATTGTACTTATGATCCGGAAACAAAGGGCGGAAATGCACCTGACGGACGTAAAGTAAAAGGAACCATTCACTGGGTTGAAGCGTCAAATGCAGGTAAGGTTCCGGTACGTCTTTATGAGAATATCGTAGATGAGGAAAAGGGTGTTTATGATAAAGAGACAGGAGAACTGAATCTGAACCCGAATTCTCTTATAGAGATGTCTGCTTATGTTGAACCAGAGCTTCTGAAAGCCAAAGGACTGGATAGTTACCAGTTTGTAAGAAATGGCTTTTATTGTGCAGACATTCATGATTCCAAAGAAGGGGCACCGGTATTTAACCGTATTGTTTCTCTTAAGAGTTCATTTAAACTTCCAAAAGCGTAAAAGAAACCCCCACGGAAAATTATATTCAAATTGCCGTGGGGGTTTTTGCAATAGAAAATTCTGTTGGAACTTCTTCTTGCAAAGTGAAATCTAAATACTGTCAACGAAAGTGGCAAGCCTGATTGTCACTATTTGTAAAATGTGGAATAATTATGAATTTACCTGCAATTAATCAATGTGGATAGAAGCTTCTTCTTCGTCCTGCTCTTTCTCAGCTTCAGCAAGTTCTTCCTCGAATTTATCTTCATCTTTCGCTGCTTTTTCAAGAGCATCGGCTATAGCATTATCCTGCTCTTCTGCATTTTCAGCAGAATCCTCTTCTGTATCCTCTGAACTTTCTTGTGAATCAGGCTCCTCAGAGCCTTCGGTTTCATCATCTTTTTCATCTTCGGAAGTAGCTTCCCAGGTTACGAAATCTTCGTGGACATCCTTTGCTTCAGGCTGCTCGTCATCTTCCTGCTCATCTTCAAAATCATCTTCAAGGTCAGCTGCCTCTTCCAAAGCATGTCTTTTGGCAAAAGCTGCTGCTACGGCACCGGCTACTGCTGCTGTTGCTGCTCCGAGTGCAACCATTCCCCAATATTTGTTAATCTTAGCCATATTGTCTGCTCCTTTCGGTATTTTCCATCTGTCTAAACAAAGCTTAATGGAGTTGTCTATATTGTAATACTTTTTACGCAAAAAGAAAAGAAAAAAATCGTTGCACCCATATAAATGGAGGGTTATACTGTTAAGACAGAAAAGGAGAGATTATGGAGAAAATTGTTTTAGCTTCTGGGTCCCCACGAAGAAAGGAACTGCTTGCAAGAACCGGTGTGGTTTTTTCTGTGGTTGTAAGCAATGGGGAAGAGAACACCAACCTGACAGATCCAGCGGAAACGGTGGAAAAGCTTTCGCAGGATAAAGCAATATCGGTTGCAGACAGACTTGAAAATGAAAGTGAACCTTGTCTGATCATTGGTGCGGATACCGTAGTTGCATTTGAAGGAAAGATTCTTGGAAAGCCGTCAGATGAAGAAGATGCATTAGATACATTGTTAAAACTTCAGGGGAAATCCCATCAGGTCTATACCGGTGTAACTCTTCTTGTAAAAGAACAGGGTATCTGGAAGCCTTATACTTTCAGTGAAAGGACCGATGTTGAATTTTATCCTGTTTCAAGAGAAGAGCTTCTGGAATATATAAAAACAGGGGAGCCTATGGATAAAGCAGGAAGCTATGGAATCCAGGGGAAATTTGGAATTTACGTAAAAGGAATCTGCGGAGACTACAATAATGTGGTTGGGCTTCCTGTAGGAAGACTGATTTATGAACTTAAGAAAATGAAAATCAATATAAGGGGAATGAGAAAATGATAAAAGCATGTATTTTTGATCTGGACGGAACTTTAGCCTACACATTGGATTCAATGGCTGTTGTAGGAAATGAAGTTGTAAGAAAATACGGTTTGAAACCAATGCCTATAGAAAATTACAGATACTATTGCGGAAACGGTGCTGACATGCTGGTGAAAAGACTTCTGGTCGATGCAGGAGATCCGGAATTGCTGCACTATGAGGAAGCAAGAGCGTTATATAGAAAAGAATTTGATAAAGACCCATTTTACAAAATACAGCATTATCCGGGAATGCCGGAAACCTTAAAAGAGTTGAAAAAAAGAGGCGTGAAGCTGGGGGTGTGCTCAAATAAACCACATGAAGCAGCCGTGAAAGTGGTAGAAAGAATGTTTGGGTCTCAGATTTTTGATGCAGTTATGGGACAGAGTGATTCTGTAAGAAAGAAACCAGCACCGGATGGTCCGCTTAAAATCGCGGAGCAGTTTGGAATTAAGCCAGAAGAGTGTATGTATCTGGGAGACTCCGGAACAGACATGCAAACTGGAAAAGCAGCCGGGATGTACACGGTAGGTGTTCTGTGGGGATACAGGGAAAAAGAAGAACTGCTGAAAAATGGAGCGGACTATCTTGTGGATTCTCCAGAGGATATTCTTGATTTATATGAGGAAAAATGCGAAGAGTAAAATTTTGATAATTATTCAGCATGCTCTAAACAGTTATAACTTTTATTATAAAACAGGAGGTCGGAAAAATGTATACAGAGGAGTGTATTCAGACATTTTTGGAAAAACAGGAGCAGCTTTTTGATGAACCGGTTGCAGAAACTTACGAAGAAGCAGAGGAATTCCTGGAGGATTGCATGGCTGTAGTTGCAGATTCTATTGACGAAGTGCGAAAATATCTGTCTGGAATGGGTGCAGATGTGGATGGCATGAGTAATGAAGAATTAGAAGAAGCAAGTGAAGTATTTGCCCTTCCAGATGGAAAATATCTGATTGTGGAGGGATGATCTTTTGAAGCAGAGGTTTGCAGCTGCAGAGTAACTGACTTTCACATAAGGTGATGAAACTGGCGAAAAGGCAGTATGTCCGGTTGGAATTCCGAACAGTTATCGGATAAATTCATATTACATAAGTATAAAATCAGGTTGCTATAATGACACTAAACAAGAGAACATAATGTGTTACTGTTCAGAAGAGAAGATACATCCCATAAGATGTTTTCCGGAGAAAGAAGTGACCAGCAACTATCGCGTTATGGTTCACTGGCAATGTTCCGCGAGGTGTTTTTTGTAAACAAATTTCACAGAAAACCCGAGAATCTGGGCGCGGAATCATGCGGATGCATGATTCCTGTGCAGCGCGAAGTGGTTGCGGTGCGCGGAGCGAACAGTAGCACTGTCACATGCACTGTAAGAATTACAATAAAATAAAAGTGCTTGTGAAAATGTTTAAAATATGTTACAATAATGTTACAGGTCAGCCTAAAAGGGGAATGTAAAGGAGGATGGCATATGAGACCTAGGAAAATTATAGCAATGGTCATGACTTTTCTTATGATGCTTTCATTGCTTCCGTCTCTGGTATTTGCGGCAGCAGCACCAGAGGGAGAACTTGGAGGTCAGCTTAAGATTAAGGGAACTGCAGCTGTAGGCTCTGAGCTTAGCGCCGATTATGAAAAGGTTACACCGGAAGGACTTACAGACGATTATGTAACGTTCAGCTGGTCAAGAAAAGTTGGAGATCAGCTTACTGAAGTAGGCACTGAGAAGACCTATAAGCTTGTTGATGAAGATCTTGGAAATAAGATCGAGCTGAAAATTACCGGAAAGGCCGAAATGGGCATAACCGGAGAACTGAAAGTAAATACAGTTGAAATTGTGGCTACACCGGAAGAAGCTCCGGAAGAGACAACAGAGCTTCCAGAGGGAGAGCAGGAGGCTGCACCGGCAGAGGAAACCCCTGCTCAGGAGATCGCAGCAGAGGATACACCTGCGGAAGGTTCCCAGACAGATGAGAACACACAGCCGGCTCAGGATGTAGCAGAAGATACACAAACCGAGGAAGTAATTGACATTGGTGCTGATGAACCAACTGATTCTTCCGCTGATGTTATGCAGCCGGCAGATGGACAGGACACAGAGAATTCTGCTGACAATTCCCAGTCTGAGATCACTACAGATGACAGTGTGATTAACATTGGAACAGAAGACTATCTGGAAGTTCCTGAAAATGGACAGGCTGAGGCTGCAAATCAGGGAGCATCAGCTGAATCCCCTGCCCAGCAGGAACCTGTGTATACAGCAGAAATTGTTGCAGAAAATACTGCAGAAGATGGTACTGCAGTACTTGATTTTGGAACCGTAAATGCAGGTTTCACACAGGAAAATGCGAATTCTTCTATGACTAAGACTGTAACTGTTAAGAATACTGGCAACAGCACTCTTAATTTCAAAGAAATCAGTCCGGAACATTTTATGGTGAAGGATCTGGGTTCTCTTGAGGCTGGAGAATCAGTTGATGCATGGGTTATGCCAAGAGAAGGTACAGCTGTTGGAGAATATAGTGATACGATCACTTATGAAACAGAGGAAGGTGTAAAGGTTTCCTTCATTGCAAAGCTTACAATAGCTGAGCAGAAGCAGGATGATACGAATACAGATCAGCAGCCAGCAGAGAAACCAGCTACACCGGAAACCACCCCGGAAGTGACACCAGAGGTAACTCCAGAAGTGACACCAGAAGTCACCCCAGAGGTAACTCCAGAAGTGACACCAGAAGTCACTCCAGAAGTCACCCCAGAGGTAACTCCAGAAGTGACACCAGAAGTCACCCCAGAGGTAACTCCGGAAGTAACACCAGAAGTCACCCCGGAAGTGACTCCGGAGATTACTCCAGCTCCTTCATTTACTACCGACATTTCCGAAGTGAAATTCGACAGTAAAGAAGCTGGTTACAAAGAAGCACCGGCGGCAGTTACAATCAATGTATCCAATACTGGAAATGTGAAATTAACCGGTATTGCTGTAAGTGTAAGCGGAAACGAATTTACAGTAAGTGCTCCGTCTGCTTCAGAATTAGAGGCAAATGCAAACCAGTCTGTATCCTTTACTGTTGCACCGGCAGTTGGATTGGCAGCAGGAACCTATACACAGACTGTTTCCATTAAGACAGATCAGACAGATTACCTGAATATTCCAGTAAGCTTTACAGTAACAGAAGCTACTGCCAAGCTTACAGCTGTAGGCAAAGTATCTGATATCAGTCTGGCAAACGGGGTTGAGAAGTCAGCAGCTGGACTGCAGCTTCCATCTACTGTTAAGATTACTACAAACAAGGGCGATATGAATGCCTCTGTAAAATGGGATGTAAAGGGCAGTGCATATAATCAGAACAGTACAGAAGCACAGAAGTTCTCTGTGAAAGGTACTGCTGCTCTTCCAGACGGTGTTACCAATCCGGATAACCTGAGCCTTGTAGTATCTGTTAATGTCACTGTAAGCCGTGGACCGATTGTATCTGATGCAGGGAATAACAGTATCACAGGAATCAGCTCCGATGGAAACTATACTACAGAGACCAAGATTACTTTCACTGCAGTTGGCGCAGGTATGGATATTGAAAATCCGATTAAGGGAGATGTAAGATATCAGCCGCTGAACTGGGAGGTTCTTGAGGCAAGAAGCTGGGACGGCGCACCATATTCTGCAACTTTCCGCATGGGCAAGAATGGAAATTATACTTTGACTGTCACATATAATCAGCAGCAGTTTGATGGAAGCAACTGGGTAAACACTGGAACACAGGATACCAAGCAGGTTAATTTCACTGTAAATGCTGCACCGAATCAGACTCTGACACCGGCTGCAGACAAAACAGATGCAAATCAGAAGAATGCAGTAAAGACCGGGGATAATACTCCAATCCTCCCATTTGTAATTATTCTGATTGTTGCGATTGTCTTAATTGCAGGAATTCTTGTTTACCGCAATAAGAAAAAATAATAGTGGATTCTCAAATAAACAGTAATTGTGAATGAGAGCAGAACGAATGAGGGAGACCAGAAATGGTCTCCCTTCTTTTAATAATAATTACTAGGTTACTGTTCACTCCGTGACCAGTAACACGCTTCGCGATGCACAGAAATCATGCATTCGCATGATTTCGCGCTGAGATTCTCGGGTTTTCTTTGAACTTTGTTCACAAAAAACACCTCGCGGAATGTTACCAGTGAACAGTAATATTACTAGCACTCAATTAAAATGAGTGCTAAATTTTCCTTGACTTTTAGTCAGTTTGGTATTACTATAGTTTGTATAATTAAGAAGACAAAGGAGAGTGAGCTGCATGGCTGAGAAGCATGGTAGTTTATCAATTAACAGTGAAAATATTTTTCCAATTATAAAGAAATGGTTATATTCTGATCACGACATTTTTGCAAGAGAGTTAATCTCCAATGGTTGTGATGCAATTACGAAGCTTAAGAAACTTGATGTTATGGGTGAATACACACTTCCGGATGATTACAAAGCTGAAGTACAAGTTATTGTGAATCCGGAAGAGAAGACTTTGAAGTTTATTGATACAGGTCTTGGTATGACGGCCGATGAAGTGGAAGAGTATATTACACAGATTGCTTTTTCAGGAGCTACTGAGTTTCTTTCCAAATATAAAGATAAGACCACGGATGATCAGATCATCGGTCATTTTGGACTTGGCTTTTATTCAGCATTTATGGTAGCAGATGAAGTTCATATTGATACTCTTTCTTATAAAGAGGGCGCTGCTCCAGTACATTGGACCTGTGATGGTGGTACAGAGTATGATATGCAGGAAGGCAATAAGACTACAGTTGGTACTGAAATTACTCTGTTTTTAAATGATGAGAGTACAGAGTTTTCCAACGAATATCGTATGAGAGAGATTATTGAGAAATATTGTTCTTTCATGCCGGTAAATATCTATCTGTCTAAGGAAAATGCACCGCAGGAGTATGAGACCATTGATGAGGCTGAGCTTCGTGATGATGATGTAATTGTAGAGCGTATCCACGAGGAGGCCAAGACTGAGGAGAAAGAGAACGACAAAGGTGAGAAAGAAGTCGTAGAAGTATCTCCTGCGAAAGATAAAGTAAAAATCAACAAACGTCCGGTATCTTTAAGTGATCCGGAGCCATTGTGGATGAAACATCCAAACAGTTGTACAGATGAGGAATATAAAGAGTTTTACCGTAAAGTCTTTATGGATTATAAGGAGCCTTTGTTCTGGATTCATTTGAACATGGACTATCCGTTTAACCTGAAAGGTATTCTGTACTTCCCGAAGATCAATACAGAATATGATTCCATTGAAGGTACGATCAAACTGTACAATAACCAGGTATTTATCGCAGATAACATCAAGGAAGTAATTCCAGAATTTCTGCTTCTTCTGAAAGGTGTAATTGATTGTCCGGATCTTCCACTGAATGTATCCAGATCCGCACTGCAGAACGATGGCTTCGTGAAGAAGATTTCCGAGTATATTACAAAGAAAGTAGCGGACAAGCTTACCGGAATGTGTAAAACAGACCGTGAGTCCTACGAGAAATACTGGGATGATATCAGTCCATTTATCAAATATGGCTGCATTAAGGACAGTAAGTTCTCAGATAAGATGAATGATTATATCCTCTTCAAGAACATTGATGGCAAATATCTGACTCTGAAAGATTGCATCGAAGAGAACAGGAAACCAGAAGCTGAGACTAAGACAGAAGAGACTGTTGAATCCACAGAAGAGAAGAAAGAGGACGGCGCGAAAGACGAGAAAGAGCCTGAGAAGACTACTATCTTCTATGTAACAGATGAGGTTCAGCAGAGTCAGTATATTAACATGTTCCGTGAGGCAAAGAAGGATGCTGTTATTCTGAAACACAATATTGACAGCGCTTTTATTTCCCATCTGGAGCAGAAGGATCAGACTATCCAGTTTAAAAGAATTGATGCAGATCTTACAGAAGAACTGCGTGGAGAGGAAGCTGCTGACGAGGAAACTTCCAAGACTCTTACAGAAGTATTCAGAGGAGCATTGAAGAATGACAAACTGGAAGTGAAGGTTGAGAATCTGAAAAATGAAAAAGTTGCTGCTATGATGACCCTTTCTGAAGAAAGCCGCCGTATGCAGGATATGATGAAGATGTACAATATGTACGGCATGGATCCATCTATGTTTGGCGGTCAGGAAACTCTGGTTCTGAATGCGAAACATCCGCTGGTTCAGTTTGTAGCAGATAACAAGGATTCTGAGAAGACCCCGGTTATTTGCGAGGAACTGTATGATCTTGCTATGCTGAGCCATAAACAGCTTTCACCGGAAGAGATGACCAGATTTGTTCAGAGAAGCAATGAAATTCTGCTTATGCTGACAAAATAAGTTATGACAAAAAGGGACAGACGTTTAAATGAGTATTGCATTTAGGACGCCTGTCCTTTTTATATGAAAAAATTGGAAAAGTTTATCCTGTTATTCGGTTTTTTATAGATTTTATCTCGAAATTCCTAAAAAATATTACAATTCTCTTAATTTTTGTCTCGAAATGCTAAAAAAGGCAAATTTAACTCGTATTATATGTAGAGGCAAATCAAGGGCTGACTGCAGATGCAGAATCAGAAGTATAACTTATTGTGGGAGGGACAAAAAATGAGAGAGGTATACGGCACGATACGCAAACTTGGTGCGACATCGAAATATAAAGGATACTATTTTGTGGCGGAAGCCATACGCATGACAATGGAATTTCAGGAAAGACCAATGAAGATCACAAAAGATATTTATCCAAAGCTTGCAAAGAAATTTAAATCCAAGCCATCTAATATTGAGCATGATATTCGTACAATTGTAAATGTATGTTGGGAAAATCATCGGGAAAGATTGGAAGAGATTGCCGGATATCCTCTGGAATACAGACCTACCAACAGTGAATTTGTAGATATGATCGCCTTTTATCTGGGAGATGAAAAAGAAAGCAAGGTTCCAGACGTGGAATGCCAGAATGGCTCTGTTGGAAAAATAATGGAGAACCTATTCTGACAGGATTAAACTTCTTCTACGGATAATCCGCTGCGATGAAAAAAATCCATCACATATTGCTCCCAAAGGTGGTCCAGTTCTTTACCGGGAAGAAAGGTTTTCATAGATGTTCCGGTAATACAAAACAAGGTCTTATTCTTATATTGGAGATTCAAATACAGACCTGTTATCAGTTCGGGAGAAAGTGAAAATGCAGAACTCTGCAATAATGCAGCGGTCTTGTTCGGAGAAAACTGAAGCACGATTTTGAAAGAAAGAGGCGCTTTTTTTCCACGGATAACAGAATAACAAAATGGTTTTACTTCTTTCCAGAGAGAGAATGTACGGTGGCTGGAAGCTAAAAATTCCTGCTCATCATTATCGAAAAAATCAGTTTGGAGTTTGCCGTCAATGGAAAAAACATTGCTGGTAATGATCTCTGCCTGGTTTAGCCAGAAGAGATCGAAGGTATCTCCAAGAAAAAGCTTATTGGTAAAATTCTTCTGGTCAGTGATTTTTAAAGCGAGCATAGGGACCTCCTTTCTAAAGGGCATGTCGTCTGTCGACGACATCAATATATGAAAATCAGTTGCTGATGAACAATAACCATTATAAAGCAATTTGGGGGAAAATGGAAGAAAAAACTCTTTTCAAACACATAGTAATGTGTTAATATAGATGTGGTATTTAAAACTACATATTACGGAAAAGAGGACGATATAATTGAGTTATAAAATTGTGATAGATAGCTGTGGAGAACTTCTGGAGCAGTGGAAACAGGATGAAAGATTTGCTTCCGTACCGCTTACACTGACTGTTGGAAGTGAGAATATAATAGATGATGAGACATTTAACCAGGCAGATTTTTTACAGAAAGTTGCCGCCTGCCCGGAATGTCCGAAATCAGCCTGCCCGTCGCCTGAGAGCTACAGAAAGGCATTTGACTGCGAAGCTGAACATATATATTGCGTTACTCTTTCCTCTGAACTCAGTGGTTCCTATAACAGTGCAGTGCTTGGAGCAAGTCTTCTTCATGAGGAGAAAAAAGGCGTTCAGATTCATGTTTTCAATTCCTGTTCTGCTTCTATCGGGCAGACTTTGATTGCAATGAAAATTGCACAGTGCGAAGATGCCGGCCTTCCGTTTGAGGATGTTGTCAGCGTTGTGAATAAATATATTGAAGAACAGCACACTTTTTTTGTGCTGGAGAATCTGGAAACCTTACGTAAAAATGGCCGCCTCAGCCGTGTGAAAGCGCTTGTGGCAACAGCCCTTAAGATCAAACCGATCATGGGATCTACTCCGGAGGGGACGATCTGCCAGCTGGATCAGGCACGAGGCATGAATAAGGCGCTTGTGAAAATGGTGGATAAAATTGTGGAAGTGACAGAAAACAGTGAGAACAAAATTCTTGCCATTTCCCACTGCAACAGCCCGAAGAAAGCAAATATGCTTAAAGAAGCCATCCAGGAGAAGATGAAGCTGGCTGATATTGTGGTTCTTGACACAGCCGGTGTCAGCAGTATGTATGCAAATGATGGAGGAATTATTGTAGCTGTCTGATGCTAGAGCCTGTTTGAAAAATCATTCCCGCAATCTGCACGCCCCACTTTGCGGTATATTTTGTCCGAATTCGATTGTCGTAGCCCGCTACGGCGCCCTCATCCGGACAAAATCTCCCACAAATTATGACGCACATCTTGCAGAAAGCCTTTTTCAAACATGCTCTAGAGCGTATTCACTGATAACATTTCGCGAGGTGTTTTTTGTGAACTGTAAGTGAACATACTTCCATTTTGTTGGGAAATATGATATACTCATCTAAGTTGATATTTTATCCCAAAGGAGACGTGCGGCTATGAGTCAGAAGAAAGTAGATGCCTATAAAGCAGAAAAAGCAAACCGTGAGAAAATTATGAAAAAGGAGAAGTTGATCCTTACTATTGAGAAGCTGGCAGCGCTTGTTGCGTGTATGGTTGCTGTATGCTGGATTGGTTATTCTGTTTACGGAAAGGTTACAGAAGGTCAGGAGACTGTGACGACAGAGACTGTTATGGATACTTCTGCACTGGATTCTTATCTGAATGGACTTAGTGCAGATTCAGAGGCGGAATAAGTATGAAATATAAGAAAATATAAGAAAAAACTGCCTGAGGTAGCTTAAAAAGATGGGGATGGATTTCGGATCTGTCCCCATTTTGTTTATATAATAACAATAAAAAGAATCCTGTCTACAGGACTCTCCGCCTACGGTGGGGCGTCTTGGGCGATATTTACCCTTCCGCTGCAGTGTAATCCTGCCAGATAGGGATTTTTTTATAATAGGAAATTCTGAGGAGATTTCTTATTACATAAAAAATTCCCCTCGGATATGATTCCGAGGGGAAATTTCTGCTTCAGTTGCTTCAATTATAACTTAGTAACGTTAGCAGCTTGCATTCCGCGAGCGCCTTCTGTTAAGTCATATGTTACAGCCTGGCCTTCTTCAAGAGATTTGAAGCCTTCACCATTGATTGCAGAAAAATGTACGAATACATCAGCTCCGTCTTCTCCTGTGATGAAACCATAACCTTTTTCAGCGTTGAACCATTTTACAGTGCCCTTGTTCATTTTGAGTTACCTCCATAAAAAATAAAAAATTAAAAAGATGTTCTGGCGAAAAAAATCACCAGATTTTACAGACTATATCATGTAAATATATAATCTCTAAAAACTAGTGATTTTACATTAAATAATCTTCGACATGGATTGATTATATAACCTGAACTAAAAAAAGTCAAGGATAATTAAAATTGTGCAACAAAAAATATAATTGGATGGAAGATATAAGGAAAAATGACGGAAGGGAAAAAAACTCTTTATTAAATGAAAAAATTCGTGTATGATAGGTTGTGATAAAGTTTACGTTATACCAGAAGGGAGAGAACCAAATGGGTATTCTGATTCGAGGCGGACGTGTTGTGGATGCGGCTGCTCAGATTGATAAAATTGCGGATGTTTATCTGGACGACGGCGTAATCCAAAAAGTGGGAGAGAAGCTGGAAGCAAAGGATAAAGATGACAAGATTATAGACGCTAAGGGACTGGTAGTAATGCCAGGCCTTGTGGATCTTCACGTACATTTTCGTGATCCTGGACAGACGGAGAAGGAAGACATTGAAACCGGTTCCCATGCAGCTGCAAGAGGCGGTGTGACTACTGTAGTGGCGATGCCGAACACCACACCGGTTATTGACAGCCCTGACCGTGCAAATTATGTGAAAAATAAAGCTGCGCAGGTTTCCGCTATTCATGTGCTCCAGGCAGGAGCCATGACAAAGGGAGAACTTGGGGAGGAGCTTTCTGATATTGCAGGCATGGCAGCAGCGGGAGTACCTGTTCTTTCCGAAGATGGCAAATCTGTTATGAAAGCAAGCCTTTGCAAGCAGGCGATGGAAGAAGCCGTGAAAGCCGGACTTCCTATTTTTGATCACTGTGAGGATATGTCTCTTCGTGGAAACGGCTGCATGAATGAGGATGAGAACGCCAAACGCCTTGGGCTTCCAGGAATCTGCAATTCCACAGAAGATACTATTGCAGCAAGAGATTCTTTGCTTGCCATTGAGACAGGCGCTAAGCTGCACCTTTGCCACTGTTCTACAAAAGGTGTTGCAATTATGATGAAAATGTTAAAGGCAGAAGGTATTGAGAATGTAACAGCAGAAGTTTGCCCCCATCATTTTATACTCACATCTGATGATATTGAAAGAGATGATCCAAACTATAAAATGAATCCGCCTCTCCGTACCAGGAAAGATGTGGAGGCGCTGATTGAAGGTCTGAAGGAGGGCTACATTCAGGTAATCAGTACGGATCATGCCCCACACACCCAGAAAGACAAAACCGGTTCCATGAGAACCGCAGCTTTCGGAATTGTGGGAATCGAGACCAGCTTTGCACTTAGTTACACCGCTCTTGTAGAGACTGGAATCCTCACTCTTTCCCAGCTTGTAGAGAAGATGAGTTACAATCCGGCTCAGATTCTGAACCTGCCATGTGGAACCTTACAGAAAGGACATCCGGCAGATGTGATAATCGCGGACATTAAGAATCCATATACCATTCACAAAGCAGACTTTGTTTCCAAAGGCAAAAACACCCCATTTGAGGGCAAAGAGGTGAAAGGAAAGATTCTATACACTATTTGCGATGGTAAGATTGCGTACAAGGATTCTGCTGCTAAATAAGAAAAAAATGAAATTTCCAGGAAAACATATTAAGGAGGAAACACCCATGATCAACAAACTTATTGCCAATATCAAGAAAACAGGAGCCCCTATTGTAGTAGGCCTTGACCCAATGCTGAATTATATTCCGAAGCAGATCCAGGAAGCTGCATTCAAGGAATTCGGAGAGACGCTGGAAGGTGCTGCAGAAGCAATCTGGCAGTACAATAAAGGAATTGTGGATGCCACATATGATCTGATTCCTGCTGTGAAGCCGCAGATCGCTATGTATGAACAGTTTGGAATTCCGGGACTTATGGCTTACAAGCGTACTGTAGATTATTGCAAGGAAAAAGACCTTGTAGTAATTGGAGATATTAAACGTGGTGATATCGGTTCCACATCTGCAGCTTATGCCGTCGGACATCTTGGAAAGGTTCAGGTAGGAAGCAAGACTTATGTTCCATTTAATGAGGATTTTGCAACTGTAAACCCATATCTTGGAACAGACGGAGTGAAGCCTTTCATGGATGTTTGTAAAGAAGAGAAAAAAGGAATTTTTGTTCTGGTTAAGACCTCCAATCCGTCCAGCGGTGAGTTCCAGGACAGAATAATTGAAAAACGTCCTCTCTATGAGTGGGTAGGCGAGAAAGTTGCCAAATGGGGAGATGAGCTTATGGGAGACGGTTACAGCTATGTAGGCGCAGTTGCAGGTGCTACCTATCCGGAAATGGGAAAAGTATTAAGAAAACTTATGCCAAAAACCTTTATTCTGGTACCAGGATATGGCGCACAGGGTGGTAAGGGTGCAGATCTTGTACATTTCTTTAACAAAGATGGCCTTGGTGCTATCGTAAACTCCTCCAGAGGAATTATTGCAGCTTACAAGCAGGAGAAATACGCAAAGTTTGGTGAAGCGAACTATGCAGATGCTTCCCGTCAGGCAGTGAAAGACATGATTCTTGATATCAGCACTGCACTTGAGAACCGCTAGGAGGAAGAAAATGGGTACAAAGGTAAAAGAAACCTGTACAGTCCTCAGCCAGGAATGTATTGGAAAAGACATTTACAGCATGTGGATTCAGACAAAGACCATTGCAGGGAATGCGAAGCCTGGACAGTTCGTTTCCGTTTATACACAGGATGGAAGCAAACTGCTGCCACGTCCTATCAGTCTTTGTGAGATTGATAAAGAAAAAGGTGCACTTCGCCTTGTCTATCGTGTAACAGGTCCGAAAACAGGTACAGAAAGCTTTTCCAGACTGCATGCAGGTGCACAGCTTGAACTTCTTGGACCTCTTGGAAATGGATTTCCGCTGGAAGAGGCTGCTGGCAGGAAGGTATTCCTTATGGGCGGAGGAATCGGTGTTCCGCCTATGCTGGAGACCATGAAGCAGCTGGATGCTAAGAAGATTGCAGTTCTTGGCTATCGTGATGAGCTGTTTTTAAATGAGGAATTTGAAAAAAATGGTGAGGTATACATTGCAACAGAAGACGGCTCTGCCGGAACCAAAGGAAATGTAATGGATGCGATCCGGGAGAATGACCTGGAAGCAGACGTGATTTTTGCCTGTGGTCCTAAGCCTATGCTTCGCGCCATCAAGGCCTATGCACTGGAGAAGGGAATCTCCTGCTGGGTTTCCATGGAAGAGCACATGGCTTGTGGAATCGGTGCCTGCCTTGGCTGTGTATGCCAGTCCACAGAAACGGATGCCCATTCTCATGTACACAATAAGCGCGTATGTAAAGACGGCCCGGTGTTCAGAAGTACGGAGGTGGAGTTATGAGCAAAATGAGCGTAAATCTTGCAGGAGTGACTCTGAAAAATCCAGTAATGACTGCATCTGGAACATTTGGTTCCGGTGCGGAATACAGTGAATTTGTAGACCTGAATAATCTTGGTGCAGTCGTGACAAAAGGCGTGGCAAATGTGCCGTGGCCTGGAAATCCTACGCCCCGTGTGGCAGAGACCACAGGAGGAATGCTGAATGCTATCGGTCTTCAGAATCCCGGAATCGATGTTTTCTGTGAGAGAGATATTCCATTTCTGAAGAAATTCGATACGAAGATCATTGTAAATGTATGCGGAAAGACCACAGAGGACTACTGTGAGGTTGTGGAACGTCTTGGAAATGAGCCAGTAGATATGCTGGAGATCAATGTATCCTGCCCGAATGTAAAGGAAGGCGGCATTGCCTTTGGACAGAATCCCAAGGCTCTGGAGGCCATTACAAGAGAAGTAAAAAAATATGCCAGACAGCCGGTGATTATGAAGCTGAGTCCTAATGTAACAGATATTACAGAGATGGCAAGGGCAGCAGAAGCAGGCGGTGCAGATGTGGTTTCCCTTATTAACACCATTACCGGAATGAAGATTGATATTAACCGCAGAACGTTTGCACTGGCAAATAAAACAGGCGGTATGTCCGGTCCGGCTGTGAAGCCTGTGGCAGTGCGTATGGTTTATCAGGTGGCAAATGCAGTGAAGATCCCAATCATCGGAATGGGTGGAATTGCAAGTGCTGAAGATGCCCTGGAATTTATTATGGCGGGCGCCACCGCAGTATCTGTAGGAACTGCAAATTTCATCAATCCATACACTACTCAGGAGGTTGTGGATGGTATGGCTGCATTCCTTGAGAGACAGAAAGTGGAAGATATTAATGAGCTGATTGGATGTGTGAAATAGGTTACTGTTCACTGGTGACATTCCGCGAAGCGTGTTACTGTGAACGGAGTGAACAGTAACACTGAAATAGGTTTTACTTCGCGGTTTAAAAGAGATTTTGACCATGCCCATATTTTGTGCTACTATAAAGAGAGCGCGAAGGTTACATTACTGATTACGGAGTGAACAATAATGTAACCGGGTTTTACTTTGAAACCGGCGTATGCAAGAGCTTTTTCAAATATGATTTAAGAAAGACCAATAACAGATACAGCCCATATACGAGGAGGATAAAAATGGAACAGTATAAACAGGAATTTATTGAGTTTATGATTGATTGCAATGTATTGAAATTTGGAGATTTCGTAACCAAATCCGGAAGAAAAACTCCGTTTTTTGTAAACACAGGATTTTATCGTACAGGAGCTCAGTTAAGAAAATTAGGACAGTATTATGCAAAAGCAATTGAGAGCAAATTTGGTCTGGATTTTGATGTGCTTTTTGGACCTGCATACAAGGGAATTCCGCTGACTGTTGCAGCGACAATGGCAATCAGCGAGGAGTATGGCAAGGATATCCGCTATTGCTCCAATCGTAAAGAGGTAAAGGATCATGGGGATAAGGGAATTCTTCTTGGAAGCCCGATTGAGGACGGAGATAAGGTTGTGATCATCGAGGACGTTACGACAGCCGGAACTTCTATTCAGGAGACGCTGCCGATCATCAAAGCTCAGGGTGACGTTTCCCCAATCGGTCTTGTGGTTTCTGTAGACCGTATGGAGCGCGGACAGGGTACCAAGAGCGCTTTAAAGGAGATTGAGGAAAAATATGGTCTTAAGACAACTGCTATTGTAACTATGGCAGAGGTGGTAGAGCATCTTTACAACAAAGAGTATAAAGGGAAAGTCATCATTGATGACACATTAAAAGCTGCTATTGATGCATACTATGAGCAGTACGGCGCAGAATAAGAAAATTCTATGCAGCATTAAAAATTCTGAAAGTGTGCTGCGGCAACTGGCGGCATAATGATAAAAGGAGGAAATGCTGATGAGTGAAAAGCTTTATAAAATCGTATCTGGCGTGGGTGCCGGAAGTATTGCACTTGGGATCATCACACTGGTGACGGGTGTGTCCACTGGTATTCTCATGATCGTGAACGGTGCCAGACTTCTGAAGGGCAAATCCGATATGATGATTTAAGGGGATTTTTTTTGAAAAAGGAAACGAAGACTTTAATTCGCCGTATGGGAATCCTGCTGTTCGTCATCTATATAATCTTTCTTGTCTACTTTCTGTTCTTTTCAGAGGAATATGGAAGGGCGGCAGAGGCGCAACGGGTATACAGGTATAATCTGATTCCCTTTGTGGAAATCAGAAGGTTCTGGATATACCGGGAGCAGCTTGGCACATTTGCAGTATTTTCCAACATATTCGGAAATGTGATAGGCTTCCTGCCTTTCGGGTTTATCCTTCCTGTTATTTTCCGAAGAATGAACAGCGGTTTTCTCATCTGTGTATCAGGATTTATATTAAGTCTGACTGTGGAAGTGATCCAGCTGGTCACGAAGGTTGGCTGTTTTGATGTGGATGATATGATTTTGAACACCCTGGGGGCAACCTTGGGGTATGTTCTTTTTTTCGTCTGTAATCATATTGTTACTGTTCACTGGTAACATTCCGCGAGGTGTTTTTTGTGAACAAAGTTCACAGAAAACCCGAGAGTTGCGGCGCGAAATTATGCAAAGCATGATTTCTGTGCATCGCGAAGCGTGTTACTGTGAACGAAGTGAACAGTAACATCATATTCGAAGGAAAGTCCTGGATAGCAGCCATGAATGAGCCATGCTTACCTAAGCGGATTTATGGATATTGTATGGCAGCAGCTGACTTTCATATTTTGACATGCCTGCGTGGGCAGACATGTCCATTTAGGAGAAAGTTCCATTATGGCAAGAAGATATAGATATTCATTTACAAAGAAAAAAGAAGCGAAAAAAGGGAAGCTGTCTGCCGGTCTGGCGGCAGCGTCCTTTTTGTTGTTTATAACGGCTGTTGTCATGGCGTATCTTTTGGATGACAGCTTTGGGTTTCTGGTAGGAGGAGTGGGCTTATTTGCCACCCTTCTTTCCGTATACGGATTTATTATGGGACTGCTCAGCTTTTCTGAAGAGGGCAGAAGCCATAAAACCAGCATTATCGGTTCAATCAGCAATGGATTGTTTCTGATTGTGTGGATCGGAGTATACCTGACTGGATTGTAGAGCACGGCGTATGTATTGCGGAAATACGTTTGAAAGCAATAATAATTGATCAGACAGGGGAAAGGGGAATATATATGGATGAACGTTTAAAAAAGCAATTAGACTTTATTCTGGAAGCAGATAAAGTGAAAAATATTATGCGTCAGACCTATCTGGCGGATGGAAAACGCAAGGAAAACGATGCAGAACATTCCTGGCACCTGGCACTTATGGCAGTACTTTTGAAAGAATATGCACCAGAGGAAGTTGATCTTTCCAAAGTCATTCCTATGGTACTGATTCACGATCTGGTAGAGATTGATGCCGGAGATACCTATGCTTATGACGCTGTTGGGGGAGCTACCCAGCATACAAGAGAAGAAGCTGCTGCACAGCGCATTTACGGCCTTCTTCCAGAAGACCAGGGAAAATGGCTTTATGATCTTTGGGAAGAGTTCGAAGCTTATGAAACACCAGAGGCCAAATATGCGCACATGCTGGACAACAGTCAGCCACTTTTTCTGAACAATGCTACAGATGGAATCAGCTGGGTAGAGCATGGCGTGAAGAAAAGTCAGATTTACACACGAAACCGCCGTACTGGTGAGGGAGCACCAAAAATCTGGGAATATATGCAGGAATTGATTGACCAGCATGTAGAAAAAGGACATGTGATCGACGATATGTCCTAAAAAGAATAAGAAGTGTGCTGATCGCGGAAAAAAATTATTCAAACAGGCGCTGTCGGTGCCGTGACGGATAGCTTTGTATAAAAATGAAAAGTGAGGGAAACGTGTGGACGAATTACTGATGGAACGTTATGCTCTTGCAAAAGAAAGAGTATGTGAGATCAAAGAGGAGAAAGCAGTACAGATGCCATATCTGGACTTTTTCCAGAAAACAGCTGCTTTTCTTGAAAAAAATGTGGAAATTATGGATGGCGTTGTATTTTTGGGAGAAGCCAGGGAACCAAGGAAACTTGCAGATGCGGCTGATTTATCTATAGATGAATGGAAAGAACTGAATCGTGATCTGTATGCAGATATCCTTCCGGAAAATTATAGAAACAGCTACGGAAATCCGGTTTATGCCTGTGAAAAGCTTGGGGAATACGGAAAAGACTTTTCTTTCCTGTATGCAGAGCTGCGTGGTATTGTGGTCTATGCCTTTGAAAAGAGGCTGTGGGACATAACTGTGCTTCTGGAGCTGTTTCTGGAAGTTTATGGCGCTTTTGCTCAGGAAGAGGTTCCTACAGAGGAAGAATTGAGGGGGATTTTAAATTCCTATGCAAATGATTACTGCCAGGATATGATAGAGTACCGCACTAGAGAGTGCGTGGACCCGGAGCTGGATTTTGCGGCAAAAATTATTATGAATTCTGATTTTTCAGACCTTCGTTACCTGTATCTGTTTGGAGAATGCATTACAGAGAATGAACTTGGAGTGGCTGCATTTCTTAACGGTCTTTCCCAGGAAGAAATCGATTCCTGCGCAAGAACCTATACAGAGGGCTACCGTTTGGGATTTGTAAATGGACACAAAGACCTGAGCAAAAAGAAAACAGTCAATATCCGCTACAACCTTGGTTTTGAACGTATGGTAAAAGCGGCAATTCTTCAGTTTGAGGAGATGGGGCTGAAGCCAGTTATATATCGCTATCCGACCCATGCGGTAAACAGGCGTGGCTCTTATAGAATTGGCTATACAGGCGCTGTTGCAAACCCGCAGTTTGACTATGATCATCGACAGGACGGGGCACTTTTTTTGGATCAGGATTTTGTGCAGAAGCGCCTTCGTGCCCTGCAGACTTCCTATGAGAAATATAAGGAGCTGGCGTATGTTCACGCTGGTCCAGCCTGCATTGAGGTATTTGGGGAAGCTCCGTTTTCACCGGTGAGTGTAAAAGAGGCATGGCAGTTCAGTGATGTCCAGCAGAAGCTGGAAATTGAGATGCAAAATGAAGCTGGACAGATTACAAACCGCTACATAAAAGGTGATGAGAGAAGCTTTACCATTATTGCATATCCGGTCCCTGAGATCGGCGGTGATTATGAGGAGATTTTCCGCCAGATCGTGAAAATCAACACCCTGGATTACCAGCTTTATCAGAAAATCCAGCAGACCCTTATTGATACTCTGGATACTGCAGAATGGGTATCTGTAAAGGGAAAAGGAGCAAATGAAACAGATCTCAGGATACATCTGCACACTCTTACCGACCCGGCGAAGCAGTCCAATTTCGAGAACTGTGTAGCGGATGTAAATATTCCCGTTGGTGAAGTGTTTACTTCCCCGGTTCTTTCCGGAACAGACGGTCTTCTTCATGTAAGCCAGGTATATCTGGAAGGCCTTCAGTTTCGTGATCTGAAGCTTGAATTTAAAGATGGAAAAATTGCATCCTATTCCTGCGGAAATTTTGAAAATGAAGAAGAGAATAAAAAATATATTGAGGATAATATCCTGTTCCATCATCCAACACTTCCAATGGGTGAATTTGCAATCGGAACGAATACTACGGCTTATGTAGCTGCGAAGAAATACAACATTGCAGATAAGCTGCCTATTCTGATCGCAGAAAAAATGGGACCTCATTTTGCAGTAGGTGATACCTGTTACAGCTGGTCTGAGGATACTGCCGTGTACAATCCGGATGGAAAAGAGATCATTGCAAGAGATAATGAAATCTCCATTTTGAGAAAAGAAGATATAAGCAAGGCGTACTTTGGCTGTCATACAGATATTACCATTCCTTATGATGAATTGGGAAGCATCTGTGTTCCTGGAAAGAATGGGGAGAAAATTTCGATTATTGAGGATGGCAGATTTGTGCTGGCCGGAACGGAAGAATTGAATAAACCTTTTGAGGAATAAAGGAAAGTTTAAAATCTAACAGCAAAATTAATTAGCCCTATAAAATTTTTCTTTGCCTCAATCGTATTGACAGAAAATGTTATTCTTAGTAGAATTTACGCGAATGGTAGTTCTAAATATAACTAAAAGAGGAGAATATTATGCCAAAAGTAGGAATTGTAATGGGCAGTGATTCAGATATGCCGGTAATGAGCAAGGCAGCAGACATTCTGGAGAAACTTGGGATTGATTACGAAATGCGTATCATCTCCGCACACAGAGAGCCGGACGTGTTCTTTGATTATGCGAAGACAGCTGAGGAAAAAGGATTTAAGGTCATCATTGCAGGTGCCGGTATGGCAGCACATTTACCAGGAATGTGCGCAGCGATTTTCCCGATGCCGGTTATCGGAATTCCTATGCACACTACATCACTTGGGGGAAGAGATTCCCTGTATTCCATTGTACAGATGCCATCCGGCATTCCGGTAGCAACTGTTGCAATTAACGGAGGGGCAAATGCTGGTCTTCTTGCAGCGAAGATTCTTGCAACATCCGATCCGGAGCTTCTTGCACGTCTGAAAGCCTACAGCCAGGAGCTGAAAGAGCAGGTCGAAGCCAAGGATGCGAAATTACAGGAAGTGGGACATAAGGCTTATACAAAATAGAATTATACAGCAGGGGCAGAATAACCTTTTCTGCTGATGCAGGTGAAGAATCCTGCGAGGCAGGATCTTTCTATGAAAACCATAATAAACACCATAATAGAAACCATAAAATTCTGGGAGGAAAAAGGCATGGATTACAAGAACGCGGGCGTTGATATTGAGGCAGGATACAAATCAGTAGAATTAATGAAACAGCATATTGCAAAGACTATGAGACCAGAGGTACTTGGAGGAATCGGCGGATTCTCAGGTGCTTTTTCCATGAACAGCTTCAAGGATATGGAAGAGCCTACACTGGTTTCCGGAACTGACGGAGTTGGAACCAAGCTGAAACTGGCATTTATTATGGATAAACATGACACTGTTGGAATCGACTGTGTGGCAATGTGTGTAAACGATATTGCATGTGCAGGCGGAGAACCTCTTTTCTTCCTGGACTACATTGCCTGTGGAAAGAACTATCCAGAGAAGATTGCTGAGATCGTAAAAGGTGTTGCAGAAGGCTGCAGCCAGTCAAGCGCAGCCCTCATCGGCGGCGAAACTGCTGAGATGCCAGGATTTTATCCGGTAGACGAGTATGACCTGGCTGGATTTGCAGTTGGCGTTGTTGATAAAAAAGACCTGATTAGAGGAGAGAATTTAAATACCGGAGATGTGCTGATCGGAATGGCATCCTCAGGCGTACACAGCAATGGTTTTTCTCTTGTCCGCAAAGTGTTTGAGATGACAAAAGAGTCTCTGGACACATATTATGATGAACTTGGAACTACCCTTGGTGAGGCCTTGATCGCACCAACCAAGATTTATGTAAAAGCTCTTAAGAGCATTAAAGATGCAGGGGTTAAGATCCACGCATGCAGCCATATCACAGGCGGTGGTTTCTATGAGAATGTACCTCGTATGCTGAAAGAGGGCACAAGAGCCGTGATTGAGAAAGACAGTTATCCGGTGCTTCCGATCTTTAAGCTTCTTGCAAAGACTGGAGACATTGAAGAAAAGATGATGTACAACACCTACAACATGGGACTTGGTATGGTTCTGGCAGTTGATCCGGCTGATGTAGATAAGACTATGGAAGCAATCAAGGCAGCAGGTGAGACACCGTACGTAGTAGGACGTATTGAAGCAGGAGAAAAGGGAGTGACATTATGCTAAAGGTTGCTGTCCTGGTATCAGGAGGCGGTACCAATCTCCAGGCAATCCTGGATGCCATTGATTCCGGCAGGATCACCAATGCGGAAGTTTCCCTTGTGATCAGCAATAATCCAAATGCTTACGCACTGGAAAGAGCGAAGAACCATGGTATAGAGGCTGTCTGTATTTCTCCTAAAGAATTTGAAAAACGTGAAGAATTTCATAAGGCACTGTTAAAGAAATTGCAGGAAAGCGGTGCAGAACTGATTGTTCTTGCTGGCTATCTGGTTGCAATTCCACCTATGATCGTGGAGGCATTTCCAAATAAGATTATCAACATCCACCCATCCCTGATCCCATCCTTTTGCGGTGTAGGATACTATGGACTTCATGTTCATGAAGCTGCCTTAAAAAGAGGAGTGAAGGTAACAGGTGCTACTGTTCATTTCGTGGATACAGGTACAGATACCGGCCCTATTATTTTGCAGAAAGCAGTAAAAATCGAGCCGGATGATACCCCCCAGTCTCTTCAGAGAAGTGTAATGGAAAAGGCAGAGTGGAAGATCCTTCCGAAAGCAATTAATCTTATTGCCAATGGAAAGATTTCGGTAGAAGATCATATTGTGACTATCAGCGATTAAGGAGGAGATTATGAAGGTACTGATCGTAGGAAGCGGCGGAAGAGAGCATGCAATCGCATGGAGTGTATCCAGAAGCCCTAATGCAGATAAGATTTACTGTGCACCGGGAAATGCAGGAATTGCAGAGTATGCAGAGTGCGTGAACATTGGTGCTATGGAATTTGAAAAACTTGCTGATTTTGCTCAGGAAAATCAGATAGACCTTACCATCATCGGTATGGATGATCCGTTGGTAGGCGGTATAGTAGACGAGTTTGAATCCCGTGGTTTACGGGTATTCGGACCTCGTAAAAATGCAGCAATCCTGGAAGGCTCCAAGGCATTTTCCAAGGATCTGATGAAGAAATACAACATTCCAACGGCCGCATACGAGAATTTTGATGACCCGGAAAAGGCACTGGTTTATCTTCGCACCGAAGCAAAATTCCCTATCGTCCTCAAAGCAGACGGACTTGCTCTTGGAAAAGGTGTTCTGATCTGTCAGAATCTTCAGGAAGCAGAAGCTGGTGTGAAAGAGATCATGGAAGATAAGAAGTTTGGAAGCGCCGGAAATACCATGGTTATTGAGGAATTTATGACTGGTCGTGAAGTTTCCGTTCTTTCTTTTGTAGATGGAAAAACAATTAAAACCATGACCTCCGCACAGGATCATAAGCGTGCAAAGGACGGTGACCAGGGCTTAAATACAGGCGGAATGGGAACCTTTTCTCCCAGTCCTTTCTACACAAAAGAGGTGGATGAGTTCTGTAAGAAATATGTATATCAGCCAACTGTGGATGCAATGGCCGCTGAGGGAAGAGAATTTAAAGGAATCATTTTCTTTGGTCTGATGCTGACAGCAGATGGTCCGAAGGTACTGGAATACAATGCCCGTTTCGGAGATCCGGAAGCACAGGTTGTTCTTCCGCGTATGAAGAACGACATTGTAGAAGTTATGGAAGCCTGCATTGATGGAACTCTGGATCAGATCGATCTTCAGTTTGAGGACAATGCCGCTGTTTGTGTAGTTCTCGCAAGTGACGGATATCCGGTGAAATATGAGAAAGAAATCCCGATGTATGGATTTGAGAATTTCAAGGATAAAGAGGGATATTACTGTTTCCATGCCGGAACCAAGTTTAAGGATGGACAGATCGTTACAAATGGTGGACGTGTTGTAGGAATCACAGCCACAGGCAGCAATCTGAAAGAGGCCAGAAAAAATGCCTATGCGGCAACAGAGTGGATCACTTTCGCAAATAAATATATGCGCCATGATATTGGAAAAGCAATTGACGAAGCATAATTAAGTGGTATAAAATAGGCAGGAGACAAGAGTGTTTCCTGTCTGTTTTTGGTTATAGAAGTCCTGACAGGATGAAAATACAAAAGTCAGAGAATTCTGTATTGCAGAATTTGTTTAGCAAAAGCATTAGGAGGAACCATTATGTACAATGTGAAGAAAGTAAACGAAGATTTATACTGGATCGGTGCAAGTGACAGAAGACTTGCCCTTTTTGAAAATATTTACCCGATTCCAAGAGGAGTTTCCTACAACTCTTATGTGATCCTGGATGAGCAGACCGTGCTTCTGGATACAGTTGACAAGTCTGTAAGCGGACAGTTTTTTGAAAATCTGGAGCATGTTCTTGGAAACAGACCTTTGGATTATATGATCGTAAACCATATGGAACCAGATCATTGTGCAATTGTGGAAGAGGTGGTAAGAAGATTCCCGGAAGTGAAGGTTGTGGGAAATGCCAAGACCTTTAACATGATGAAACAGTTCTTTACCTTTGACGTGGACGCCCATGCAGTTGTGATCAAAGAGGGAGATACCATCAGTACAGGTAAACATACCCTTGCGTTTGCCATGATCCCCATGGTTCACTGGCCGGAGGCAATGGTTACATACGATGCATATGACAAAGTGCTTTTCAGCGCAGATGCTTTTGGTACTTTTGGGGCGCTGAATGGAAATGTGTTTGCAGATGAAGTAAACTTTAAAGAAGAGTGGCTGGATGACGCCAGAAGATATCTAGTAAATATTGTTGGAAAATACGGCGGACCGGTTCAGAGTGCCCTGAAAAAGGCCCTTACACTTGATATCGCCATGATCTGCCCACTTCATGGTCCTATCTGGAGAGAGGATCTTGGATGGTTTATTGACAAGTATCAGAAATGGAGCACTTATACCCCTGAAGACCATAATGTTGTGGTTATGTATGCCTCCATTTATGGAAATACTGAGAATGCAGCTGATGTTCTGGCAGGCAGACTGGCAGATGCAGGGGAGAAGAATGTGAAGGTTTATGATGTTTCTGTAACAGATCCTTCCTATCTGGTAGCGGAAGCATTCCGCTGTGACAGAATCGTATTTGCCTGCCCGACTTATAATGCAGGACTTTTCCCGAAGATGGAAACCCTGCTTCATGAACTTGCTGCCCACAATCTGCAGAAGAGAAAAGTGGCAGTTCTGGAAAACGGTACCTGGGCTTCTACTGCAGGTAAGCAGATGAAGGAGATCCTTTCTGGTATGAAAGATATGGAAATCTATGAAGAGACGGTAACGGTAAAGTCTGCCCTGAAAGAAGACCAGCTGGCACAGCTTGATAAGATTGTAGAATTTATGACAAAATAAGAGGAAGTTTGTCGGATCAGTGGATGCCAGGAACGCGGTAAAATTGCATAAAAACACTGACGGTTAGACTTTACTTTTTTGCAATTTTGTTATAAAATAAAACCTATATTAGGTTTTTGTCGATATGTTTTGAAATCTGCCAGACAGGACAAGGTTCATAGAATTTTCGTATACGACAGCAGGAAACCAGGACTGAGAGGATAATGACATGGGAATCACTGAACAGGAAGCAATTAAGGAATTACAGACAAGAGACGAAATCTTTGTAGCGTATTCACAGGCTACGAAGCTTCCATATGTAATTTGCGATCAGGAGAGCTTTAATGATCAGGTGTGGGTATTTGCCACAGAAGAAGAGATTAAAGCATTTGGCAAGAAGAAATTAGAGGATAAGATTCTTCTTATGGGAATGAAATATGAGAAGAAAGACTACCCAAGATTCTACGGCACACTTTATGCAATCGGTGTAAACAGTGTAGTATGGGTTGATGGAGAGAATCAGATTGAGGTTGAGCTTACCAGAATTGCCAGACAGGCAGACTTTAGCCAGCTTGAGCCGAAGAAGCAGCCACTTTTTAATTCCACTCTTCAGCTTTCGGGTATCTATTTTATGCAGGAACTCCGTCGCCCGATTAAGAAAGAGGAGCGCACTGTGAACCTTCGTGAAATGGAAGAAGAGCTGATCGTGAATCTTAAGAAATCCGAATTCCTGGTAGCTATGGCTACTGATCCGGAAGACCCGACCAAGGTTAACATTCCATATCTTAAGAACAAACAGGGTGATATTCTTCAGCCGGCTTTTACAGATGTTATGGAATTTGATAAATTTGCAAGAGGCAAGAAGCTTCGGGCAGCCAAGGTTCCATTTGCCAAACTGCCAGGTCTTATCATTAACCAGGCGAAGGCATTTGTGATCAACCCGATGGGATTCAATCTGATCCTTGACAGAGTACAGCTTGGAAAGATTCTGGGTGTTGAGATCCCTCCAGCTGCAGCACCGGCTGAGAATGCGCCTGCTGAGGCAGCAGCTCAGGAGACTAAGGCATCAAAGGGTGAAGTAAAGGCAGAAGAAGCACCGGCAGCTGAGACACCGGTTCAGTAGGAATAGGGAGCGCTGCCAGCTTTGCAGATGGCTTATATTTAGACAAAGTGTTTATTACGAAAGACAGGAAGAGACCGGGGCAGTATGACTCCGGTCCCTTTGTTTTTGTAATATTCACTATTTTTTACAGGGAGGGATAAAATGGTAATAGAGATAGATTTCCAGAGTGACGAGGCACTTTATACCCAGCTGATGAATCAGATCATTATGGGAATTGCCACATCCCGGCTGCAGGAAGGAGATCCCCTTCCATCTGTCAGACAGCTTGCGGATACCATTGGAATTAATATGCATACAGTAAACAAGGCCTATTCCTTGTTACGCCAGGAAGGATTTGTCTCCATTGACAGAAGAAAAGGCGCGGTAATCTGCCTGGATGTGGATAAATTAAGGGCTATGGAGGAACTGAAGCAGAATTTGCGTGTTGCGCTGGCAAGAGGCTGCTGCAATAATGTGACCAGGGAAGAAGTGCATAGTCTTATAGATGAGATTTTGGATGAATATGAGAAATAAAAGCGAGATTGTTCGAGAAATCAACTTGTTTGTACACTAGCGTAAGGAGGAACAATTGATCAATGCGAAATAAATTTACGAAACAGGCTCAGACAGCCCTGACACTGGCAAAGGCAGCAGCCATTGACTTTGAACTGGGCTATATTGGTACAGAACATCTTTTGCTGGGACTTTTAAGTGAGACAGAAGGCGCTGCCGGAAGAGTCCTGGAGGAATTTCAGGTAGATGGCAAGAAGCTGGTGGAACTGATCGACAAGCTGGTGACTCCGGCAGAAGTGGGAAATGTAACTGAGATTGAAATGAAGCCGGTATACAGTCCGAGAACAGAGAAGGTTCTGGAAAGTGCTGTGGCAGAGGCACAGAATTCTGGCTGTGAGAAGGCCGGAACGGAGCATTTGCTCCTTGCCATGCTCCGCGAGACGGACTGTGTTGGAACCAGGCTTTTATATACGATGGGAGTGAATATCCAGAAGCTTTATGCAGCAGTCCTTGGAGCCATGGGCTATGACAATGAGTCTATTCAGGAAGAGTTCCAGGCTGCCAAGGCCATGCAAAATCCCGGAGGCAGCCCGACACCGGCACTTGACCAGTACAGCCGTGATCTGACCCAGATGGCAGCAGAGGGCAAACTGGATCCTGTTGTGGGAAGGGAAAAGGAAATCAGCAGACTGATCCAGATCTTAAGCCGTAGAACCAAGAACAATCCATGTCTGGTAGGCGAACCCGGGGTAGGCAAGACTGCTATTGCAGAGGGGCTTGCCCAGAGGATTCTTGCAGGTAGTGTTCCGGAGACGATTAAAGACAAGCGTCTGGTAGTGCTGGATCTGTCTGGAATGGTGGCTGGAAGCAAGTACAGAGGTGAATTTGAAGAGCGTATCCGTAAGGTCGTGGATGAAGTACGTGAGAATCAGGGGATTCTTCTGTTCATTGACGAGCTTCATACAATTATTGGAGCTGGCGGTGCGGAAGGCGCCCTTGACGCTTCCAATATTCTGAAGCCATCTCTTTCCCGTGGAGAATTGCAGATCATAGGTGCGACCACTCTGGAAGAGTACCGCAAATATATAGAGAAGGATGCCGCTCTGGAGCGACGCTTTCAGCCGGTCACCGTGGAAGAGCCTTCTGAAGAGGAGGCTTACGAGATCCTGAAAGGACTTCGCCCATACTATGAAAGACATCATAAAGTTGAAATATTAGATGAAGCCTTGGAAGCAGCAGTTAAAATGTCAGTACGTTATATTAACGACAGATTCCTTCCGGATAAAGCAATCGACCTGATTGATGAAGCCGCATCTAAGGTACAGCTTTCCGGATATCAGGCTTCTTCCGAGATTGAGGATTTAAGCCGTGAGATTCAGGAAATCCTTCAGGAGAAAGAGCGTGCCATCAAAACTGGTTATTTAAGTCTTGCCAAAGAATGCCAGGAGAAACAGAAGGAAGCAGAAGCCAGACTTGAGCAGCTTCAAGTAAAAGAAGAAAAGAAGAATCAGAGAAAATCCGGAAAAGTGGACGAAAAAGCTGTAGCTTCCATTGTATCCGACTGGACCAAAATTCCGGTACAAAGACTGACGGAAGGAGAGACCAGACGTCTTGCTCAATTGGAAAAGGAACTTCACAAACGTGTGATTGGTCAGGAGGAAGCAGTGCATGCTGTTTCTCAGGCTGTAAAACGTGGCCGTGTGGGATTGAAGGATCCGAACCGTCCAATCGGTTCTTTCCTGTTTCTTGGACCTACAGGCGTTGGGAAAACAGAACTTTCCAAGGCGTTGGCTCAGGCTGTGTTTGGCAGTGAACAGGCTATGATTCGTGTGGATATGTCTGAATATATGGAGAAACACAGTGTTTCCAAGCTGATCGGTTCTCCGCCAGGCTATGTGGGATATGATGAGGGCGGACAGCTCAGCGAAAAAGTACGCAGAAATCCATATAGTGTCATTCTTTTTGATGAAATCGAGAAAGCACATCCGGATGTGTTTAACATTTTGCTTCAGGTGCTGGATGACGGCCATATTACAGATGCCCACGGAAGAAAAGTGGATTTTAAACAGACGATCATTATCATGACTTCCAATGCGGGCGCCCAGGCAATCGTAGAACCGAAGCAGCTTGGGTTTATTTCCCAGAAAGATGAGAAAAAGGATTATGAAAAAATGAAATCCGGCGTTATGGAAGAAGTGCGTCGTCTTTTCAAACCGGAATTCCTGAATCGAATTGACGAGATTATGGTATTCCACACCCTGAATAAGGAGGAAATCCGTAAGATTGTACTCCTGCTCCTGAAATCACTGGAAAAACGTTGTGAGGAACAGATGGATATTCATCTGAATGTGACGAATTCTGCAGTAGATTATATTGCAGAAGCCGGATTTGATGCTAAATACGGTGCAAGACCTCTTCGCCGGGCCATTCAGTCCAAGATAGAAGACCGGCTGGCAAATGAGCTCCTGGAGGGCAAGATCAAGCGGGGAGACATCGTGCAGGTACAGTATAGAAATAAAGAAATTCGTTTTATTGTGAAGTAAGATCAGGTTTGAAAAGTAACCAGTAATCTTCTAAAATTACTATAAATTTTATGTAAGGTACTGGCAAAGAAAAAAGTTTTATTATATAATATGTACAACATCGGGGAACCGGTGAAAAGGATCTGGCGAGGAGAAATCCGCTGGAGAACATAACGAAAGAGTCTTAGGGAGGACAAGCATCATGGCAGTAGTAAAGGAACTGATCCGTACAGAGGAAAATGGTACCATCAGCTTTGGAGATTATGAGAAAAACCAGAAATCAAAGGTTTCAGACTATCCCCATCAGGGAGATATGTATAAAGTAAAAACATTCAAGGAGATCACCAAGCTGGAACGCAATGGTATGTTTGTATATGAGTCCGTACCAGGTACCGCTGTGTTTGATCTTGCGCAGGACGGAAGTCAGATGAGTTTTCGTGTAGAAGGACCGGAGGATGCACAGATCACAGTTGAACTTGAGGCAGAAGCTCAGTATGAAGTATATCTTGACGGAGCAAGCACAGGCAAAATGGAGACCAACCTTGGCGGAAAGCTTTCTTTCAGCGTAGAACTTGGAAATGGCTCAGCTGTTGATGTAAAAATTGTAAAATGTTAAAAAACAAAAAAATGGTATATTTTTGCCAGGAGTGCGGTTACGAATCCTCGAAATGGATGGGACAGTGCCCTGGCTGTAAGGCTTGGAATTCTTTTGTGGAAGAACCTGTATCCACAGGGAAAAAGGCATCAGGAGGCGGTAAGTCCGTATCCAGGCAGCAGTCTGAACCGGTGATTCTGAAGGAGATCAGTCTGAAAGAAGATGAACGTCAGACAACGAAAATAGGTGAACTTGACAGAGTACTCGGGGGCGGCATTGTCCCCGGGTCTTTGGTTCTTGTGGGGGGAGATCCGGGTATCGGAAAATCCACCCTTCTTTTACAGGTGTGCCGGAATCTGGCTGAGAATGGAAATTCTGTTCTCTATATTTCCGGTGAGGAGTCTTTGCGTCAGATCAAACTTCGTGCTAACCGTATCGGTACTTTCAACGAAAACCTTCAGCTTTTATGTGAGACCAATCTGGATACTGTACGAGAAGTAATGGAACGAAAGAAACCAGATGTAGCTATTGTGGACTCTATTCAGACTATGTTTGATGAGGAGATTGGTTCTGCACCGGGGAGTGTTTCTCAGGTAAGAGAGTCTACGAATGTACTGATGCAGATTGCAAAAGGTCTTGGAATAACGATTTTCATTGTTGGTCATGTGACCAAGGAGGGCAATGTGGCAGGTCCGAGAGTGCTGGAACATATGGTTGACACAGTGCTTTATTTTGAGGGAGACAGACATGCTTCCTATCGGATCCTGCGTGCGGTGAAGAATCGATTTGGTTCTACCAATGAAATTGGCGTTTTTGAAATGCAGGGAACTGGTCTTGAAGAGGTTTCCAACCCTTCGGAGTATCTTTTAGAGGGACGCCCTGAGAACGCGTCAGGGTGTGTTGTGGCATGTTCTATGGAGGGGACACGCCCGATCCTTGTGGAAATTCAGGCATTGGTTTGTGAGAGTAATTTTGGTATTCCAAGAAGGACTGCTGTGGGAACGGATTTTAACAGGGTCAATCTTCTCATGGCTGTATTGGAGAAGAAAGTTGGGCTTCATCTTGCTTCTTCTGACGCCTATGTAAATATTGCCGGAGGGATGAAGATGACAGAACCGGCTATTGATCTTGGAATCTGTCTGGCAATTGCATCCAGCATGAAAGATATTGTAATTCCAGATAAATTGATGGCTTTTGGTGAAATTGGACTTAGTGGAGAAGTACGTGCTGTAAGTATGGCAGGGCAGAGAGTGCAGGAGGCGAAAAAGCTGGGATTTGACACCGTGATCCTGCCTGAGGTATGCAGAAATTCAGTGGAAAAAGCAGATGGGGTTAATCTGGTCTATGTGAGACAGATTCAGGAGGCCATCCGGTATATTATGAGCAAATAGGTTTTATGTTTACGTTTGTGAAAATAGATAGAGAAATAATACTTGAAAAAGTAAGCAATGATAACCTGTACAAAAAATATGGATTTTTTTGTAAAAAGTGCTTGACGATTCCTTACGATAGTGGTATAGTAAACAAGCTGTCGCAAGGAATTGCTTCTGAAATACTGAAAAATAAAATAGTTTTCAGAAAATTTAAATTAACTGTTGACAAATGACTGAACTTATGATAAAGTAATCAAGTTGCTTGAACAGAACGACAGAAACGAACAACTTTAGACAGGATCTTGAAAATCTGAAAAACTTTTGAAAAAAGTGCTTGACAAGATTTGAAAGATATGATAAAGTAAGCAAGCTGTCGCAAAGAGATGACAGCGAAACAACCTTGATAACTAAACAGTGAAACACATACGATTCTCGAAAATTTCTTTATACAATTCATTTTCGAATGAAACTTTTAAAACAGTAATGACGAGAGATAACTAAGCTAGTTGGTTGTCTTGAGTGAATCAAACACTTCTTAAGCCTTCGGCTTAATCAGTGTGAGTCGCAATTAAGTTGCTGCAAGCAGCGCTGAATTGCTAACACATTTTATCAGAGAGTTTGATCCTGGCTCAGGATGAACGCTGGCGGCGTGCTTAACACATGCAAGTCGAACGGGAAACATTTCATTGAGGCTTCGGCGGATTTGATCTGTTTCTAGTGGCGGACGGGTGAGTAACGCGTGGGTAACCTGCCTTATACTGGGGGATAACAGCCAGAAATGACTGCTA
>NZ_JADNDC010000099.1:0-1568 GCF_015551645.1 Ruminococcus sp. D54t1_190329_F1 | reverse complement strand
AAAGCGACCAATGCACAAACACCAGTCGCTATCAGTATGGCTATGAAGTTGTAAGGGGAAAGCGTCAAGCCATTCTCTAACAAGCTGAAATGCTCCCAATCGGTACGCATGAGCTGTTTCATATTCAGTAGCAGAAGAACCGCCACGAATACAAACAGAAGCGTCCCTATGGAAAAGTGGTAGACAAGGTGCTTGTCGCTGGCTCTGATACGGTGTCCTTTGTTCCAAATCTTACGCATAAATCAATCACTCCTTTCTGGGTATGAAAAAAGCAGTCAATCTTTAAGACTAACTGCTCTATTTGTAGTAATATTAAGTTGCAAAATTTATATTTATATGCAAAGCAGTTGGTCTTAGGATTGACTGCTTTTTTCTTACCTAAAATTTCAGATTGGAGTGATTACATGAACGATATTTTTAAGAATATGCAGGCAAAAGTCGGCTGTGAATACATTTCCGACCTGCCCTCTTACAAGCGTAAGGTGTGGCAGGAAATGAAACGATTGAACCCTGCCGATTATGAAGAAAAACAGTTAGAAGATTTTTCAAAGTATGTGTTTGGTATGTCGTACCAGAGCTTAAAAGATGTGATGAAACAACAGAAAGGACGTGAGGAACAATGCAGGAAACAAGGGTGCTGGTGGAAACGAGAGGAACAACTGGCAAAGAAACAACATCATACTGGTTCGACCTGCCGATAGATGTTGCAGAGTTTGAAGAAAAGTTAGGTGTCGGTGCAGAAAGTCAAGATTACCGCATTACCGAAAAGGTACTGCCCTTTGCTGATGAAGTCCACGAACATACAAGCGTGTACCAGCTCAACGAACTAGATTTTATGTACCGCCAGCTTTCAAGCGATATGCAGGAAGAATATACAGCACTTCTTACCGTGTATGAAAACTTAGAAGCACTTTATATTTGCAGAAACGTGATTACGGTTTATCCCGACTGCAAAAGCATGATAGATGTTGCAAGGCAAAAGCTGATGAATGACCCGACATTCAAGCATTTATCCGAGGACTGTCAAGAATATTACTTTGACTTTGAAGCCTATGCTTCTCACTTGCAGGAACACAGGAAATTTTTAGTAACAGAACACGGTATCTTTGAACTGCCAGAGTAGGAAATGAGGTGGTGCTTATGATTGATGATATGGCGGTTTATATTGCTAATCTTGGCAAATACAATGAGGGCTATTTAGTCGGTGCTTGGTTCACTTTTCCTATTGACGAGGAAGATGTGAAAGAAAAAATCGGCTTGAATGAACAGTATGAGGAATACGCAATCCATGATACCGACAACTTCCCCATTGCGATTGGCGAGTATGTTTCCATTGAAGAACTCAATGAGATGTATGAAATCATAGAGGAACTTCCTGACTATATCGTAGAGTGTCTGGACGAATTTATCAGCCACTACGGGACGCTGGAAGAAGTTGTGGAACACAAGGACGATATTTATTATTATCCCGACTGTGAAACCATGACAGACGTTGCCTACTACTACATAGACGAATTGCAGGCACTTGGGGACATTCCACCCAGCTTACAGAATTACATTGACTATGA
>NZ_JADNDC010000098.1:0-1591 GCF_015551645.1 Ruminococcus sp. D54t1_190329_F1 | reverse complement strand
TATGAACCATTTATGATAATGTCCTAATATACCATAAAGGAAAATGTCCCAATGTAGTATAATGCTTCCATCAACAGATGGAGGTAACGATTATCAGAAAGGTAGAATTATCAATGGATGAACAAAAGAAATATGAGGTGATCAAATCATTGGCAGATCATCCAGCCCCTAACAAGCAGAGAGCTGCCCTTACTCTCGGTTGTACTGTACGTCACATTAACCGTATGCTTAAAGGCTACAAAGAACATGGCAAAGCCTATTTTATCCATGGCAACAGAGGACGTAAACCAGCCAATACCATCCCCAATGAAACTCGTAATCTTGTTGTCGATTTATACCGCAACAAATACTATGATGCCAATTTTGAACATTTCACTGAGTTATTAGGAAAACATGAAGATATCTACCTCTCCCCTTCAGCGGTTATGTCTATTCTCGAAGCTGAATACATTCTCTCTCCCAAGGCTACAAAAGCTAAGAAAAAGAGAATCAAAGAACAATTAAAAGCCGATAAAAAAGCGGCGAAATCTCAGAAAGAAGCGGATCAGATACAGATTAATCTTGTTGCTCTTGAGGACGCCCATTCCCGCCGTCCCAGAGCCGCTTATTTCGGTGAACTGCAGCAAATGGACGCAACTCCCTACGAATGGATCCCCGCTCAGATATGGCATCTGCATCTGGCTATAGATGATGCTACAGGAAGGATTACCGGCGGTTGGTTTGATACCCAGGAAACTCTGAATGGCTATTACCACGTTTTCCATCAGATTCTCACAACTTACGGTATCCCCTACAAGTTCTTTACAGACCGCCGTACTGTTTTCACCTATAAAAAGAAAAACTCCCCATCTATCGATGAGGATACCTATACACAGTTTGCCTATGCCTGTAAACAGCTTGGGGTTGAACTGGGATCAAGCAGTGTGCCTCAGGCAAAAGGACGTGTAGAACGTCTGAACCAGACGCTACAGTCGCGCCTGCCAGTCGAGTTGAGACTTGCAGGCATAACGACCATAGACGCTGCCAATGAATTCCTAAACTCCTACATAAAGGAATTCAATGAGAAGTTTGCCCTTCCCCTTCATGGTATCAAGTCTGTGTTCGAAGTGCAACCTAAAATTGAAAAAATCAACCTGATTCTTGCAGTTTTATGCGAAAGAACGGTAGATACCGGACACTGTTTAAGGCATTCCAATAAATACTACCGTATGATTGACAGCAGAGGCAATCAGGTCCACTACCGAAAAGGAACAAAGGTAATGTTTATTCAGGCTTTTGATGGCAGTCAATACTGCTGTGTAAATGACAAAGACATCTATGCACTGGAAGAAATACCCGAGCACGAAACAAAATCAAAAGACTTAGATATAGACTATACTCCGCCAAAACCAAAGAAGCCCCGCATTCCACCAATGAACCACCCCTGGCGTCGTCAACAGTTTGGAAAATTTGTCAAACAGCAAGAACACCACCAGAATGATCAAGATACAAAGATTGCCTGAGGAATGAAGCACATCAATATAACAAGCCCCAGCAAAAAGCCGGGGCTAATACTTCAATTATTTTAGGACATTTTCAAAAACGCTTGACA
>NZ_JADNDC010000097.1:0-1648 GCF_015551645.1 Ruminococcus sp. D54t1_190329_F1 | reverse complement strand
TTGCTACGAAAATAAAAATCGCAGCCAAGACTTGAACCTTGACAACAAATGTTTTCAACAATTATGAAAGCATCACTATAAAGCAGTCATAATAATGGCTGCCAGCAGTGAAATATGATTTGTACAAAAGATGGATTATACTTGAGCTTCAACCGTATAGCCATGTTTTTCTAATTCTCGTATATAACGGGAAAGTTGTTTTTGCTCACAGTTTTTGCGCCTGACTTCAAAACAGTTTTCATCAAAATTAGTGCCTTGTTTTAGCATTGTATAAATGATAACAAGTAATTTACGAGCAAGAGCAACAATGGCTTTTCTGGCTCCTTTTTTCTGCTTGATTCTCCAATACCAGGCTGAAAGATATGTGTTTCGTTTGCCGGCAATTACCCAGGCAATCTCACAAAGCATACTTTTTATATAAGGATTGCCTTTTGTGATAGAGGTACTTTTTCTTTTTCCGGCACTCTCGTTATTGCCGGGACACAGACCGGCCCATGAACAGATGTGTTCTGCAGTTTTAAATGGTTTCATATCTGTACCGATTTCGGCAATGATTGCACAGGAAGCAGTTGTACTTATTCCATAGATAGTATTTAACTGTTCAATTTGTAAAGCGAATGGAAGCATATCTTCCTGAAGATGAGTTTCAATTTCAATAAGATGCTCTTTCATGGAATCATAATGACACATGAGGATTTTTAAGAAAGATTTTTGATGTTCTGAAAGAGTCCCATTTACAGACATGAGGATTTCATCAATGCGTTTTCTGGTTTTTGTTTTGAGATAAGAATCCAAAGATATTTTATCAATCTGTCCATGTTCCATCAAATGTAGAATAATGTTTCTGCCGGAAGCACCAAAAATATCAGAAATAAAAGAAGACAGACGAAAACCGGAACTCTGCAGGAATTTTTCAACCCTGTTTTTCTGGGAAGTAATATCGCGGATAATACTCTTGCGATAACGGTTTAAATCACGAAATTCACGAATCCTTTTTTCTGGAATAAAACTTGCATTAAGGAGTCCTGCACGTAGTAATGTAGAAATCCATTCAGAATCACGCATATCAGTTTTTTTGCCAGGAACGTTCTTCATATGGCGGGCATTAACAACTAATAAAGTGATATCTCCAGAGAAAGCATCTTCTAATATTTCGTAAATTGGAATCCAATAAATGCCAGTGCTTTCCATTGCAATATGATGGCAATTCTCTGAAATGATCCAGTCTCGTAAAGCAAGCATATCAGGAATTAAAGTGGTAAATTCACGAATTTCAGAGTGAGTAGGTTTACCTAATGGACCAGTTAGGATACATGCAACAATTTTTTCTTTGTGGATATCCAAACCACAGGAAATTTCTAAAAGATCTTTCATACAGACAGCCTCCTTTATAATAGAATTGACAGGAGATTTGCCCGAGATAATATGGACTTTGCTACTCGTGCTATCTGTAAAAGATGCGACAATATGCTGTACTCAAGGGCAAAACATTTACGTTGAAAAACGGGGTGAAAATCCTCCAAGGTACAATCAAACTTAATCCTGTCAATAACTATTGTAAAACAAGGCAGGAAGTAAAAAAAGTAGTGGAGGTCAATCCTCTATTTTCATTATAGGCTGTGATAAGCTTTCATGATTCGTTGAAAAT
>NZ_JADNDC010000096.1:0-1669 GCF_015551645.1 Ruminococcus sp. D54t1_190329_F1 | reverse complement strand
ATATATCTTCTCTCATAACAAGTTTACACTTCTAAAATGCCTAAAAATTTTTTTGTATCTAATTGCTCCCATGGAAGATTTAATTCAGTTCTCCCAAAATGTCCATAAGATGCTACCTGTTCATAAATTGGCCGGCGGAGTTTAAATATATCAATTATTCCTGATGGTGTAAGATCAAAATTATTATAAATAAATTCTGCAAGCAGTTCATCATCTTTTTTACCTGTTCCAAATGTATTAACATTAACAGAAACTGGATTTGCGATTCCTATGGCGTAGGATAATTGTACCTCACATTTTTCTGCTAATCCCACTGCAACAATATTTTTAGCAAGATATCGTGCCATATATGCTGCTGATCTGTCCACTTTTGTACAGTCTTTTCCTGAAAAGGCACCACCACCATGATGTGCACATCCACCATACGTATCTACAATAATTTTTCTTCCTGTAACTCCACTGTCTCCATGTGGACCACCAATCACAAAACGTCCTGTTGGATTAACATACACATTTGTATTATCATCCATCAATCCCTCTGGTATTATATCTTCAATCACATATTTAAGAATATCTTTATAAATTTTATCTTGGCTAATATTTTCATCATGTTGCACTGAACATACAATAGTGTCTATTCTTTTTGGTATATTCCCATCATATTCAATAGTCACTTGCGTTTTTCCATCTGGCCTCAAATACTTCAATCTTCCACTTTTTCTAACATTTGATAACTGTTTTGATAATTTATGTGCTAACACAATCGGAAGGGGCATATACTCTTTGGTTTCATTTGTCGCATATCCAAACATCATTCCCTGATCCCCAGCTCCAATTTCAGCTTTATCTTTTTTTACTTTAGCTTCCAATGCTTCATTTACTCCCAAAGCAATATCTTCTGACTGTTTATCTAAACATACAATAATTCCACAGGTATCTGCATCAAAGCCATATTTTGAATCATTATACCCAATTTTGCGAACCGTATTTCTGACAATACTAGGAACATCAATGTTAGCATTTGTTGTAATTTCACCCATGACAAGCACTAAGCCCGTAGTTATACATGTTTCACACGCAACACGACCATAAGGGTCTTTTTCCATAATAGCATCCAAAATAGCGTCTGAAATTTGATCACATATTTTATCTGGATGTCCTTCGGTGACAGATTCTGAAGTAATTAATTTCTTTAACATATCTCTTCTCCTTTTTAATTTTGTATTTCAGCCATTATGTACCAAAATCTACATTGCTTTTTTCTTATAATACATAAAAAACTCCTTAATTTTTTATATCTGCTATAACTTGTAAATTAATTGTCACATTTTGTTCGATGCAGGCTATATATAGACCTATATTTTCAAATTAGCGGTTACACTATATCTATAATTAGGACTATATATAGGAGGTGTTCGATGACTTCTAATCAAGCTGTCTGTAATAGAATTGCCGATTTGTGTAAAGAACAAGGCATTACTTATTATACATTAGCATGTCGTGCTGCTATTCCACAGTCCACCTTAAAAAATATTTTTCATGGAACTAATCCTACACTTTCTACTATTAGTAAAATATGCAGTGGCTTTGGCATAACAGTAAGTGAATTTTTCCAAGCAGATTATTTTTTGATATGTGAAGATGATTAATTTTGAAGAAAGGTATGAAC
>NZ_JADNDC010000095.1:0-1723 GCF_015551645.1 Ruminococcus sp. D54t1_190329_F1 | reverse complement strand
TGATATGCTCCCTTCTAGGTAGACAAGTGAAATAATAAAAACTTGTCACTTAGGAGGGAGCATATTTTATGTCTAAAAGAAAAGTATCTGTTGCGGATAAGATATATGCTGTAAATCTATATCTGGATGGAAAAGAAAGTCAACGGCGAATTGCCGATATGTTTGATGTAAGTCTCGCATCTGTCCAACAATGGATTCGAAACTATGAATCTATGGGCGCAAATGCATTCACATTGAAAGGGAATAAAAAATATTCCAAAGAATTGAAACAACAAGCAGTCGTAGATTATTTAGCAGGCTATGGTTCTCAAGATGATATTTGCAAAAAATACGGAATCCGTTCAAAAGCTAAGTTACAAATCTGGATAAAGAAGTATAATGGTCATGAAGAATTAAAATCTTCTGGAACAGGAGGAAGCATTATCATGACCAAAGGAAGAAAAACCACTTTTGAAGAACGGGTTGAAATAGTACAGTATTGTATCGCACATAATCGTAATTATGCCAAAACAGCAGAACAATACCAGGTGTCCTATCAACAGGCTCGCAATTATATAGTCAAATATGAAGCTGGTGGAGTAGAAGCTTTAAGAGATAACCGTGGCAAACGAAAACGTCCCGATGAGATGAGTGAATTAGAAAAGCTGCGTGCTGAAGTTAAAATTTTAAAAGCAGAGAAAGAACGTGCTGAAATGGAGGCATCTTTTTTAAAAAAACTCGAAGAAATAGAGAGGAGGCGGGGCTAAGCCTGGTCCGTCATGAACATATATATCAGGCAATCAAAGAAGAACATGAAGATCATAATTATTCAGTTGCTGCACTTTGCAAACTTGGTAATGTTTCTAGAGCAGCTTATTATAAATGGCTACACAGAGAAATTCCCAAAAGCGAGCAAAAGAATAGGTTTATTGCTGACGAGATAGAAAAGATTCACACAGACTCACCGGATAAAGGCTATCGAAGGATCAGAGATGATTTGGAACGATATCATGGTATTGATATAAACGATAAACGTGTGCTACGCATTTGCCGTAAACTTAATATAAAATCAACTATCAAGTATTCTAACAACGGATGCACAAGACAGGCTGCAAACCCTCAGTATATAGCTGAAAACATACTTAATCGGGAGTTCACTGCCAAAGCACCAAATGAAAAATGGCTCACTGATGTGACAGAATTCCATTATTATATTGGGATTGAAAAGCATAAAGTTTATCTAAGTGCAATACTGGACCTATATGATAGACGGATTGTTTCGTATGTTATTCGTGATAAGAACAACAATGCTTTGGTGTTTGATACGGTAGACAATGCTTTACTTAGAAATCCTGGTGCGCAGCCACTGTTTCACAGTGACAGGGGATTCCAATATACGAACAGGACATTTCATACAAAACTTGTAAATGCTGGAATAATACAAAGCATGTCGCGAGTTGCTAAATGTATCGACAATGGACCAATGGAAGGCTTTTGGGGGATTTTGAAGAGAGAGCGATACTATGGAAAACGATTCACTGATAGAGGTACTCTCGTAAAAATGATCGAAGATTATATAGATTACTATAACAATAAACGCTTACAAAGGAATCTCGGAATTTTAACACCAATGGAAAAACACGAAATTTACTTGCAAGCCGCATAAAAACTGCCAGCAGATAAATTTCTGCTGGCAGGAAAAATTTATATTTTTTCAATTGTCTACTTGACGGGGAGCGGTTCA
>NZ_JADNDC010000094.1:0-1763 GCF_015551645.1 Ruminococcus sp. D54t1_190329_F1 | reverse complement strand
TGATATGATACCTCTAAAGTAGACAGATTAAATATAAAAATCTGTTACTTTGGAGGTATTTTTCATGCCAAAATCAAAACATTCACCTGAGTTTAGAGCTAAAGTATCGCAGGAATATCTGGATGGTATAGGTTCTATTCAGTTCCTTGCTGATAAATACAGTATAGGATATTCAACACTAAAAGGATGGATTAATGAATATCAAATTCATGGGATAGCTGCATTTTGTCATCCATCGAATAGAAATAGAACTTATTCAAAGGAGTTTAAACTCCGATGCGTAGAAGCAGTTCTAAATGGAGAAGGGACTGTTGACGATATCATCGCTAAATATGCAATATCTAGTCGTTCTGTTTTGCGAAGTTGGATTAAGGTGTATAATGCCAATAGAGAGTTCAAGGATTATAATCCAAAACGGGAGGTCTATATGGCAGAGGCACGAAGAAAAACAACACTTGAGGAACGAAAAGAAATCGTTAATTATTGCATCAACCATAATCGTGACTATAAGAATACAGCTACAAAATTCAATGTTTCTTACGGTCAGGTCTATTCTTGGGTAAAGAAATATGATAGTGATGGGGAATCCGGATTAACTGACAGACGCGGTCAACGTAAAACAGATGATGAAGTAGATGAATTAGAACGTTTGAGACGTGAAAACTTACGACTAAAGCGTCAGCTGGAAGAAAAGGATATGGTTGTTGAATTGTTAAAAAAAGTGAAAGACTTCGAAAGGATGTGAGGCTGGGTAAGGTTCGTCATGAATCAAAATATCTTGCGATAGAATATTTTCATACAGAGAAAAACTGGAGTATTGGATGGATGTGTAAACATTTGGAGGTCGCAAGAGCTGCTTATTATAAATGGCTACACCGTGAAACACCTGAGGATGAAATGGAAAACATCAAACTTGCAGAGCTCATTAAGGAGTATGATGAACGCTTTAGTCATATCTTAGGGTATCGGAGAATGACTTCTTGGATCAATCATTTTAATCAAACAAAGTACAGCAAAAATAGAGTTCACAGAATTATGAAAAAACTGGGAATCCATTCCGTTATACGAAAAAAGAAGAAAAAATATAGGAATGCCAATGCAGATGAAACAACACAAAATATATTACAAAGAGATTTTTACGCAACTGCACCCAATCAAAAATGGGCTACTGATGTGACTGAATTTAAAGTGCCAGGTAAAAAAAAGAAGTTGTATTTAAGTGCCATTATAGATCTGTATGATAGATATCCTGTGTCATATGCTGTTAGTGCCAGAAATGATAATAAATTAGTATTTAAAACTTTTGATAAGGCAATTGCGTTGAACCCCTGTGCAAAGCCGATTTTTCATTCAGATCGGGGATTCCAGTATACCAGCAAAATGTTTAAAAAGAAACTTGTAAAACAAGAAATGAGACAATCCATGTCTCGGGTTGGACATTGTATTGATAATGGGCCAACAGAAGGTTTCTGGGGAATTATCAAAGCAGAAATGTATCAGATGTACGAAATAACTGATGAATCCTCATTAAGATTTGCAATAAAGGATTATATAAGATTTTATAGTGAAGAACGTCCACAGGATAGGTATTGCTGCAAAACACCCCTAGAAGTACGTCAAGAAGCACTGAAATCTGACATACCAGTAGAATATCCTATTCCAGAAAACAAACGAATTAAAAAATATAAAGAGAAATGGTGTGCATAAAAATACCTACACTCCAAAATGAAATGTAGGTATTTTTGTCGCTTACCTTTAGATAT
>NZ_JADNDC010000093.1:0-1818 GCF_015551645.1 Ruminococcus sp. D54t1_190329_F1 | reverse complement strand
CGCCATAACAAGAGTTCCGGCTGCCATCACAAAGACACCAATTTCAATCACATAGATGGGAAGAAGCGCCGGACCTGCCACGGCAAAGAAGTCCACAATAAAATGAATCCCATATGCAAGAACCGCTGTAAAAGCCGCTGTCCTGCATTTGCCTGCCTTTACCGCCCGGTAGATCAGCAGTGACAACCCGATATGCAGAATGATGGCACTGATTCTTTCGATTCCGCTTACAAAAAAGAGTGGTGCCGGTGTTGTCCATAGGGCCGACAGCTGTGACACGGTCTGGTTTGCAGACTCAGCAGGAAGTGCCGCCAGCGTATTCTGCATGGCTCCGCTGTTGATCATCAGCATGGACACAAGATTGCTGATTCCGGAGAGTCCTCCAATCAGAATGGCCTCTACACCGCCATGCCCGATTCCATACATCAGTGCATTTGGAAAATCCAGCCATTTCTTCATCCAGAACTTCATGGCAATCAGTCTTCCGGTCTCTTCAAAAACCGCTGCAGCCAAAGCCGCGTACACATAGTAAAGCCATGGCCTGCTCTGTGCGTTCAGTCCGCAGAACTGAATGACAAGAACATGCAGCTGCTGCTCCAACAGCATGGCAAACAGCAGATAGGTTCCTGCTCCGATAAAGAACGAGGAAATCCTTGCCTTAAGCTTCACCCTTCCTGCAATGAACAAAGCAATCGGTACCCCCATCGAGAGGACAACAGAGCAGATAACTCCCGCTATCGCCAGACCTGATATTGTGTTCAATTCCATCTTTATACCTCCCTGATTCTCAAAAAATTCCTTTATTGTATTTGAACTGTCCATACAATATAAAGCCTAATCCGACAATAACTGCTGGAAGAATGATATAATCTATAATTATTTCACTCCAAAACGAAACAATAAAACCTAATACAAGAGATATTCCTATAATCAGCGTTCCTGTGCCAACTGTTTTTCCATACTTTGGTATATCTTCTTCCTTTACTTTTCGCCTGTTATAAGAGTGAATTGTGCTGATATTGCCTTTGATATTTACAATTCCCACAACAGATATGAACACTCCCAAAATCAACATTATAATATTTTCCATAATGACCTCCTAAAAATAGAATAGTTCCTCAAATTTTTTGTCCAATGCAATACAAAGAATTAGAGCCAATTTTGCAGTTGGATTAAACTGTCCTGTTTCAATAGAACTAATGGTATTTCTTGATACCCCTACCATTTCTGCAAGCTGAGCTTGAGAAAGATTTGCTTCTGTGCGAACTTCCTTTAAGTGATTTTTCAGTTGTAATTGTTCTTTCATATTCTCACCTCTAAAAGGTGGCTAACAAATCCAACAAATGCCAAAATGGAAAGCACAAAAAAACAGAACAGTCAAGACCAAATCGCTCTTTCGCTTCATTTTGATAAAACGAACTAACCATTGTGTTGCAATAATGCTGAAGTATATAACCCACGGACTGTAAATCATAGTATGAGCAAGCACAGAAGATAACAGCGAAAGCAAACAACACACTAAAGCACCAACTCTGCTTGCGTGACTTCCGGCTTGATATACCACTTCCATTTCAGCCAAGTCCTTATTGCGATGTTCTTTTCTGCTTGCATTTAAGATTTCGTCCTTTTTCATAAAAACACCTCCATGCCAAGTTTTCTTTGCACATTTTAATTATACACATACCAAGTTTTCTTGTCAATAGAGTTCATAAAAAAGTTACAACCGATATAAGAGATAACTTTTCTACCACTTCGATTATACTCACGACTTAATGACTTCTTGAATACTTGCCGAAAAAGAAAAACTGCCATCGGTTT
>NZ_JADNDC010000092.1:0-1856 GCF_015551645.1 Ruminococcus sp. D54t1_190329_F1 | reverse complement strand
GAGCCGTATGATGGGAAACTATCACGTACGGTTCTTAGGGGAGGGAAGGACAGTAATGCTCTTCTCTTACCCGACTACGCCAGTGTGGAAATGCTATATCACCCAGAGTATGCAGGGTATCCCCTGGCGGTAGGCGGGGATCCCGAGGCGAGGCATGGAATTGTGCTTACAGCCAATTATGTGGCAAAGAAAAAAGGAGTGAAGACGGGACAGGCACTTTGGCAGGCAAAAATGGCATGTCCGGATCTTGTGATTGTTCCGCCCAGGATGGACTTGTATCTGCGTTTTTCTTCTCTTCTAAGAGAAATTTATGGGGAATATACTGATCTGGTTGAACCATATGGATGTGACGAAGCCTGGTTAGATATTACGGACAGTGCGGCCTTAAAGGGAGAGGGAAGAAAAATTGCAATGGAGATTAACCGGCGTGTGAAAAAAGAGCTGGGAATTACGGTCAGTATCGGGATTTCCTGGAATAAGATTTTTGCAAAACTGGGAAGTGATTATAAGAAGCCTGATGGAATCACGGTGTTTTCAAAGGAAAATTATAAGGAACAGCTCTGGAGACTTCCTGCTGCAGATCTTTTGTATGTTGGACGTTCTACCAGAAATACGTTAGATCGTTATGGAATTCAGACAATTGGGGAGCTTGCCCTGGCGGATTCAAAGTTTCTGGAACGGTTATTTGGAAAAATGGGTCTGGTGCTTTACTCTTTTGCAAATGGCTGGGACGAGTCACCTGTATCGGCGCAGGGGTATGAAGCACCTATAAAGTCTATTGGTAATAGTACAACCACTCCCAGGGACCTGGAGAACAACCTGGACGTGCAGATTGTACTGATGGCATTGGCAGAAAGTGTTGCAGCCAGGCTTCGGAAACATGGCTTCAAATGCAAGGTGGTGTCCATCACCATCCGGGATAATGGGTTATACTCTTTTTCGAGACAGAAAAAGCTGGAGAGGCCTACGGATATTACCAATGAGATTATGACGGCTGCCTACCTGCTGTTCAAAGAAAATTATAACTGGAATCATCCGATCCGAAGCCTTGGAATACGTGCAGAAAATCTGGTTTTGGCAGACGTACCAGTACAGCTTGATTTGTTTATAAGCGAGGAACAACGGGAAAAGCAGGAAAAAATGGACCAGGCTGTAGATGAGATTCGCAGAAGGTTTGGGTATTTCAGTATCCAAAAAGCGTTTGTGTACCAGGACAAAGCTCTGGCAAGCTTGGATGCACAAAGTTCCCACACGGTTCATCCGGTAGGCTATTTTAATGGGAGGTAATTGGTAAATGGAAAATGCAAAAGTATATGTAGAGGTTCTGGTGAGTTTTGATAAGGACGGAACTATGAGTCCAGTGGAATTTATCTGGGAAGATGGAGAAAAATATCATGTGGACCGTATCCTTGCAAGGGAACGCTGTGCAAGCCGAAAAGCAGGCGGAGTCGGGATGCGATATACCGTAATTGTGAATGGAAAAGAGAGCCATTTATACTATGAATTTGATAAATGGTTTATGGAAAGGCGCTGTTCCTAATGTTTGTTCTTGGAAAATATGAGACAATACATGTGCACAATATATAGAATTATACGATTGACACATACCATATATTGTGCTATCCTATAATCGAATTATCATTTATGCATAGCACCCCTATGTAGAAAAGTTTAGTCCTGATAAGACATCAGGAGCAATCATTTGAGATTACATATCTGGAACATATAGAAAGACATCAAAAAAACCTGGAATGGATTTTTGATGTCTTTTTTTGTTGCGTGTGTCCAGCAAAGCTGGACTACACTTGCCGGTGTAAGTCCGGTCACGGTAATCGCCAGTGAGCCGTGTAGTTAAA
>NZ_JADNDC010000091.1:0-1880 GCF_015551645.1 Ruminococcus sp. D54t1_190329_F1 | reverse complement strand
TCTACGGCTCAATGACATTAGATTTCGTCCAATGTATCTATGATTTTTTCAAATTGTTTTCGCTTAATCTGAATACGATTACCGTTCACGATAACCCAGCCAGCGTCAATATTTTCTTCGGCTAATTTACGCAATTTTTTTTCGCCAATGCGGAAGTATTTAGACGCTTCTTCAATCGTCAGCGTATATTTTTCCCAGATAGGCACATCAGTATTGTTCATAATCTATGCACCCCCTTTACTGTGTGTTGTTTTTTTACAAGCAGACAGACGGCTTTGGAAAGCTCCATTAGTATCTCAACTATTCCCATTCTTGTGGGCAGAACCGCACCATGCGGACGTATCATTATTCTGTGAGGATAGGTCATGGCAAAACGACTTTTCCAACAGTCGCTCTCGGATCACTGCGTGGGTCGCTCGCTTTCTTTTGGAAAGGTCGTGGCGTACAGTCCCCGTGGCTCGCTATCTCACAAACGTATCTGTCTGCTTTATTCAGTTGTCAAAGAGCTGTGGCGAAAGCGTGTTGCTTTCATGTAAAAGCAGGGCAGAGCAGGAAAGAGGGGGACATTAAACCATGCTCTGCTAAAAACTGCTTATTCTTCTTCGATTTCTAAGGCAATATCAAACCCTAAAATCATTTTGATAAGTGCTTCTCGGATAAGTCCCTTTAACTCCATATCTACAACAATATAGACATTGCCGTATTCATCATAGAGTGGACGCAAACAGCACTTTGATATGTACGGGTCATAAAATGCCAGTATTTTTTCAATCGCTTTTTCGTCCCCGTCCATTGCTTGCGAAAGCAAATAGTAGGACGGCTTCTTAAATGTTTGCTTCATTTTACTGCTTCTCCTTTAGTATTTTTTTCATAGTTTCCAAAGCATGATGTCGGTTTCTAAATACACCGCTTTGCGTAATCTTTTGTAAGTTGGCAATTTCACTTTCTGTCATTTCCAAGAAGTAATACATTAACAGAGTATTTCTCTTTCTTTCTGGAAGTTTTTTCAAGGCTTCTGCCAGCTCATCATCAAGGACACGAATATCAATGCCACATACTGAAAAGATTGTATAATCTGTTTCGTAGTCATCCCACACAGCAAAATTTTCAACGAAAATTTCTGGAAGTTCACAGAATGGAATTTCTTTATCTTTTCGTCGTTTCAATCCTTGTTGGTAGTCCTTTACAATATGACGGACAACTTTCTTCAAACAACTTTCAAAGCGACATTGAACTGTTTTCTGGAAGTCAGACGGTTTCATCAATCTCACCCCCTTTCCACTATGATTTGAAAAGTGTTTATCCCTCTTTCCGCACCATATAGGGAATGAAAGGTGTGATTTAATGACCTCTTTTGAAAAATTTTTAAATTTTTTTCGGGTATGAAAAAAGCCCGCACAAAACATATAGTCTGTACGAGCCTTTAAAGCTAAAACATATTCAATTTTTAATAGTGTGCTATTAGGTGGAATTTGATTGCAAAGAATTGTACTTAAAGCTTTCCATAATGCAAGCCCCCTTAAAGCACCGTATCAATGTTGGCATGGTTTTCAAATTACTCTGAAAAATTATGAACTGTTCCTTTTGGAAATGTAATGGTCAGTCTTGTATATTCTTTTTCCGTAGAAGCAATATCCAATTTCAAGCCCAACCTATCGCATAATTTTTTCGATAGATACAGTCCCATACCCGTTGCATTTGCCTTGTTTCTATTTGAACCCGTAAAACCTTTTTCAAATACACGGGATAAATCAGACGCTTTTATTCCACAACCATTATCTTCAATCACAAGCAATATATTTGTACACTTACAGTTTTGAAAGTAAACAGAGAGTAAAAGAGCCGTGATAATGCAGATCACAATTTTGTGAAGCATTTCC
>NZ_JADNDC010000090.1:0-1908 GCF_015551645.1 Ruminococcus sp. D54t1_190329_F1 | reverse complement strand
GTAGAGTAGGCGGATGAAATTTTCATCCGCCCCTCATCAAACCGTGCATGAGGTTCTCCCTCACACGGCTTTCCGACATTCTTCTTTCTACAGCATTACGTCATGCTCTAGCCATTTTCTTTAATCCTTTTTCGTAAATGCTATTTCTTACAAATCCCACCTTTGACATACGATTACGTCTCTGGTGTTTCTTGTTATACCATCTTGTAAAAGTGCAAATAATGTACCAGTCTAGAGCCTGCATCCACTTTTCGTTTCTCTTGGTGGAATAATAATTCTTCCATCCTGTGATTTTCGGATTCAGATTCTTTATTAAATCCTCTTCCTTTGCAACTAGCAGACTTCGTCTGTTTACATTCCTCTTGACTTCGGCTTTCATTTTCTTCATGGCTTTTCTGCTTGGGTACTGATACGTTTCCTTGTACAGTTGTCCTTTGCGTGTTTCCGTTGTCATTCTTCTGTGGTGCATTCCGAGAAAGTCAAATCCCTCTTTTCCGTCCCACATGCTGACTATCTTTGTTTTCACTGGATGTAGCTTTAAATCCAGTTTTACCATGATATACTGCAATAAATTCAGTGCGTGATTTGCACTTTTCTTATTCTTGCAAATGATTACCGTATCATCTGCGTACCTTACAAGAATACCGTGAGTATGTCCATACTTTTCCCACAGTCTGTCCAGTGTGTTTAGGTAAATGTTTGCCAGTAACGGAGATATGACTGAACCTTGGCTGGTTCCCAGTTCAGAGATTGTCAGTACATTTCCATATAATACTCCTGATACTAACCATTGTTTTATCAGCTTCAATATCCTACGGTCTGATATTCTCTGCTCTACCAGCTTCATCAACTTTCCTTGGTTTACATTGTCAAAAAACTTTTCAATGTCTGCGTCTACTACATAATAGCCCTTGTTGTTACACGCTTTCCTTACTACTTCCAGTGCTTGTTTCGCACTTCTTTTCGGTCGGAATCCATAGGAACATTCTCTAAAGTCAGCTTCGAATACTGGCTCTATTGCTATCTTTGTAGCCATTTGCACAATTCTGTCCTTGACCGTTGGTATTCCAAGAGGTCTTTCACTTCCGTCTGGTTTTGGTATCATAACTCGCTTTACCGGAGATGGTTTATACTTTCCATTCATCAGTTCTGATTTGATTTCTGATAGGTATTTTTCAATTCCCATCGCTTCAACATCCTCGATTTTGACACCATCCACACCACTGGAACCTTTGTTAGCTTTTACCCGTTTCCATGCCTCAAAGAGTACATCATCTCGATATACCTTATCGTAAAGTGCATGAAATCTTCGGCTGTCACACTTCTTGGCTGTCAGATATAGTTTGTTTTGAAGTTGTCGAACTTTTTCTTTGGAGTTATTAGTCTGCATGACATTCTCTCACTCTTACCCTCTCTACAAACATGAATGAAGTAGGGAACCTTCCCATAAACTGCGTTTTCTTGCACAGTCATTATCGGTACTATGTTCCCCTCCGACTCCCTTCCATCAGAAATACGATTTCGCCAAGCTTATACGCTTTCTCTTTACCATTTGGTGATGGGTAGGGTCTCTCCAGTTCCGAACTACACTTTTCATACATACCGTTTCCTCTATACCGAGGGATTCTTCCGTGCTGTTTTCCAGTTTCTCCACACGTTCCATGGTTTTCGCCTATTTTGCCAAGGCTCAACTTCCCTTTTCTCTCTTTCGAGACCTTTTTAACGATACGGCAGAATTCACTTTATGTTACGGTCTGCATGATTGCTCGCACCTTTTTCAAGGTTACTTTATCCACTCGCTTAGCACCCTGTATTACTACAACGCACCGAGTTTAACTACACGGCTCACTGGCGATTACCGTGACCGGACTTACACCGGCAAGTGTAGTCCAGCTTTGCTGGACACAC